>JAZDHM010000099.1:0-9191 GCA_043805935.1 Actinomycetota bacterium | reverse complement strand
GTCCGGTTCTCCAGCTCTCCCCCGAGGGTGACAACCCCCTCGTGCACCGAGACGGTGACGCTCCCCGGGTCAAGGAACAGCAGGCGCCGAACGATGTCCTCGCGCACCTCGTCTTCGATCACCTCGTCGGGCTTGGTGAAGGCATTGACGATGTCTGCCCGGCTGATCACCCCGACGAGAGCACCGGCGTCGTCGAGCACGGGCAGCCGCTTGACCCGGCGATGGGTCATCACCCTGGCGGCTTCGCTGATGGTGGCATCGGCATTGATGGTGATCACCGGCTCACTCATCACCTCACCCACGGTCTCCACGGCCGGGGGCGACGTGGTGCCGTCGCCGAAGAGTGCCTCCAGCAGGCTGAGCCGGTACGGCTGATCGCGGTTGGCCTCCTGGCGGAGGAAGTCGCCCTCGGTGACCATCCCGATCAGCTTGCCGTCCTTGAGCACGGGAAGCCCGCTCACACCGTGCTCGACCATGAGCCGGGCGGCCTCCTTGAGGGCGGTGTCGGGAGTCGTGGTGATCGGCTCCGTCGTCATCAGGTCCCTGACCTTCATCTCAGCCTTCCTCCCCCCGGACGACCAGGACGTCGCAGGGTGCGTGACTCACCACTCGATGGCTCGTACTGCCCAGGAACAACGATGCAAGATCGCCGCGTCCCCGGCTGCCGACCACGATGAGGTCGGCGCGGCTCGATGCCGCCAGGTCGATCAGCACGTCCGGCGGATATCCCTCGAGGTCGATCCGGCGCGCCCCGGTCCCGGCAATGATCGGGCCGACCCGGGTCCAGACCGCGGCCTTCTGGGCGGTGGCGAAGTCCTCGCTGATCGTTGGGACCCCGCCCATGGCCGCGAGCACCGTGGCCGGCACGTGGCTGACGAACACGACGTCGAGATCGGCGCCCAAGCGCTGGGCGTAGTCAAGTGCCCGACGGACCGCCCGCTCGCCCGCAGGGCTGTCGTCCACCCCGACCAGGATCTTCATGAGGGCCACTGCTCCGGTGGGTAACGGTGTTCCTTCTCGGCCTGCAGCCTCGCCGCATACGCCGCGGCCTCGCTGCGACGGCTCATCTCCAGTTTGGCGAGCACGTTCGAGACGTAGTTCTTCACCGTCTTCTCGGCCAGGAACATCGACTCGCTGATCTGGCGGTTAGTCATCCCCTCGGCGATGTAGTCGAGGATCTTGCGCTCCTGTTTGGAGAGGCGAGCCAGGAGCGGGTCATCGGTGTCCTCCCCCCGGATTCGTCGGAACACCCGGTCGGTCATCTCCGGGTCGAGCAGCGATTCGCCTCGTCCCACCTTGCGGACACTCTCGATGAGGTCGTTCCCCTTGATCTGCTTCAGGACGTAGCCCGACGCCCCGGCCAGGATCGATGCGAAGAGAGCCTCGTCGTCGGCGAACGACGTCAACATGAGAACTCGCACGTCTGGCCAGCGGGTGCGGATCTCGCGGCAGGCTTCGACCCCGCTGCCGTCGGGAAGGCGGATATCGAGAATCACCACGTCGGGCTCGTCGAAGCCCACTCGCCGGATGGCCTCGTCAACGCTCCCCGCCTCGCCCACGACCATCAGGTCGGCCTCGGCGTTCAGCATGCCCTTGAGGCCCTGCCGGACGACCTCGTGGTCGTCGACGAGCTCGATGCGCAGCTTCTCGTTCACCTGGCCACGATACCGGGTGGCCCGGGGCAGCCGCGCCGACGGATGGCACCACCTCGGAGAAACGGCCAGGGCCGCCGGTTCCAAGTCCGACAACCGTAGACTTCAAGCCCGTGACTGACCTCCAGCCGGATTCGATTCGCGGCTTGATCGAGGCTGCCGCCACCGTGGCCGGCCAGGTCGAATTGTCGGCGATGTTGCGGTCGACGGTCGAGACCGCCGTGAACCTGACCGGTGCCCGCTACGGGGCCCTCGGGGTGCTCGGCGACCACGGCACCCTCCTGGACTTCGTGCAGATCGGCATCCCCGATGAGGACGCCAAGGCCATCGGTCACCCGCCGCGGGGCGAGGGCGTCCTCGGGACGATCACACGGCGCGGCCAGACCCTGCGACTCGACGACATCACCGGGCACCCCGACTCGGTCGGCTTTCCCGAGCATCACCCGCCCATGAAGTCGTTCCTGGGCACCCCGGTCAAGGTCGGTGAGCGGGTGTTCGGCAACCTCTACCTCACCGAGAAGCCAGGCGGCTTCACCGAGCAGGACGAGGTCACCGTCGGACTGCTCGCGGTAACCGCGGGAGCGGCGGTGTCGACCCTGCGGCTCCAGGAACGGCTCCGTCGGGCGGCGCTCCACGAGGACCGGGAGCGGATCGCCCGCGACCTCCACGACTCGATCATCCAGGACCTGTTCGCCGTGGGCCTCGGGATGCAGTCCCTGATGGGCTCGGTCGATGGCGACCCGGATTCGATCCGAGCGAGGCTCGACGATTTCGTCGACCGGCTCGACACCACCATCGGCCGGCTCCGCCGCTACATCTTCGACCTTCGGCCTCCGGTGTGGGCGCGTCCCCAGCTCTCCACTGAGCTGCGCGCCCTGGTCGCCGAGCTGGCCGAGCCGTACGGGGTGGAGGTCGGCGTGGACGTGGAATGCCCACCGGACGTCCCCGAGCCGCCGGTCGCCGACCACCTTGTCGCCGTCGTCAAGGAAGCCGTCAGCAATGCCCTTCGCCACGCCAACGCGTCCAGCGTCAATGTGCGTGTGTCGTGTGACGGTGATCGGGTGGTCCTCCACGTCGCCGATGACGGGATCGGCTTCGACCCCGACGCCGAATACGCCGGGTTCGGCCTGGGAAACATGGCCCGCCGCGCGGCGACCGCCGGTGGATCGTGCACGATCGACAGCATCCCCAAGAAGGGAACGATCGTCAGAGCCGAGCTTCCCGTGCGGTGATTGCCTTCGACCCTCCCGCCCGGCCCGGGAGGCCGGGCACAATGGTCCGACGAATCGATCTGAAGGGTGCCGATGTACGCGTTCGATTTCACCAAGGGCGACGGCAACGACAAGGTGCTGCTCGGAGGCAAGGGAGCCGGGCTGGCCACGATGACCGCGCTCGGGCTTCCGGTCCCGCCCGGCTTCACATTGACCACCGAGGCCTGCCGCCGGTTCATCGCCGAGGAGCAACTCCCCGACGATGTCTGGGGGGAAGCGTTGATGGCGCTGCGCCGCCTCGAGGCGACGACCGGCCGCAAGCTGGGGGCCACCACCGGCACGCCGCTGCTGCTCTCGGTCCGGTCGGGTGCCAAGTTCTCGATGCCGGGGATGATGGACACGGTGCTCGACCTCGGTGCCACCGAAGCGGTCATCCCCGCTCTGACGGCATGGTCCGGAAGCGAGCACTTCGCCTGGGACGCGGCGCGACGACTCGTCCAGACCTTCGGCAAAGTCGTGCTCGGTGCCGATGAGTCCCGCTTCCAGGGCGTGCTCGCCGAGCTGCGCGCCGCCCGGGGGGTAGACGACGACTCCCGGCTCACGACGGAGGACCTGCGCGAGGCGACCCGCCGCTTCCGTGAGATCGTCGCCGACACCGGGGCGACGATGCCGCCGGATCCGATCGAGCAGCTCCGGCTGGCGGTGGCAGCGGTGTTCGGTTCGTGGCAGAACCGCCGCGCCAAGGAGTATCGGCGCCTCAACTCGATCCCCGACGACCTGGGGACCGCCTGCAACATCCAGATGATGGTCTTCGGCGACCTGGGTGACGATTCGGGCACCGGCGTGTGCTTCACGAGGGATCCCTCCACCGGGGAGTCCCGGCCCTACGGGGATTACCTGCCCAACGCCCAGGGTGAGGACGTGGTGGCCGGCATCCGCAACACACTCACCCTCGACGATCTCAGCAAGCGGCATCCCGGGCATCACGCGGCGCTGACCGGCGTCATGAAGGCTCTCGAAAGCCACTACCGGGACATGTGCGACATCGAGTTCACCGTCGAACGCGACCGGCTGTGGATCCTGCAGACGCGGGTGGGCAAGCGGACCGCCCAGGCCGCGGTGCGCATCGCAGTGGAGCTGGTCGATGAGAGGCTCATCGACCGGAACACCGCCTTGCTGCGCATCGACCCGGTCACCCTGGACCAGTTGCTCCACCCGCGGCTTCGGCCCGCCGGTGCCCAGCCCATCGCTTCCGGGCTCAATGCGTCGCCGGGTGCCGCATCGGGAATCGCCGTGTTCGATGCCGACCGGGCTGTCGAACGGGCGAGCGAAGGGACCCCCGTCGTGCTCGTCCGGTGGGAGACGACCCCCGACGACATCCACGGGATGGTGGCCTCCCAAGGCATTCTGACGAGTCACGGCGGACGGACCAGCCATGCTGCCGTGGTCGCCCGCGGAATGGGGATTCCCGCCGTCACCGGGGCCGGAAGCATCGCCGTCGATGAGGACCAGCGGCTCTTTCAGGTCGGCGACGTTGTGGTCAACGAAGGCGACCACATCACCATCGACGGCGGCACCGGGCTCGTCTATCTCGGTGAGCTGCCGGTGACCCGGCCGGACCCCTCCAAGGAGCTCGAGGTGCTGCTCGGGTGGGCCGACCAGGTCCGCACCCTCGGGGTGCGGGCAAACGCCGACGACGCCGCCACGGCTACCGACGCCGCCCGCTGGGGTGCCGATGGCATCGGGCTGGCCAGGACCGAGCACATGTTCATGGGGGAACGCCTCCCCATCGTGCAACAGGTGATCCTCGGGCACGACGCCGATGCGGCGCTCGAGGCCCTGGAGTAGGTCCAGGCCGACGACTTCGAGGCGATCCTCGCCGCCATGGACGGCAAGCCGGTGATCGTTCGGCTCCTCGATCCGCCCCTCCACGAGTTCCTGCCGGCCCGGATCGACCTGATGGCCGACCGGGCCGAACTCGTCGGTCGTGGTGAGAGCACCACGAAGATCGACGAGATGATCGAGGCCGTGCGCCGGCTCGAGGAGCACAACCCGATGATGGGGCTGCGCGGCGTCCGACTCGGGGTCGTCCGACCCGAGCTGTACCGCGCCCAGGTCCGGGCTGCCCTCACCGCGGTGGCCCGCCGGCTCGAGGCCGGTGGCAATCCCCACCTGGAGATCATGATTCCCCTCGTCTCTACGGGCACCGAGTTGGTGCGCATGGAGACGATGATCCACCGGGAGATGGCGGCCGCCTCTACCCCGGTCGACGTGCCGGTAGGAACGATGATCGAGATCCCCCGGGCGGCGCTGCGGGCCGCCGAACTGGCGCGGCACGCCCGGTTCTTCTCCTTCGGGACCAACGACCTCACCCAGATGACCTTCGGGATCAGCCGCGACGACGCCCAGGAGGCCTTCCTCGTCCAGTACCTCGCCGAGGGGCTATTCCCGACGGACCCCTTCATGACCATCGACGTCGACGGCGTCGGCCGCCTGGTGGAGATGGCGACGAAGGAGGGGCGGGCGGTTCGTCCCGATCTCGA
Source organism: Actinomycetota bacterium (assembly GCA_043805935.1). Lineage (GTDB taxonomy): Bacteria > Actinomycetota > Acidimicrobiia > Spongiisociales > UBA11373 > RBG-16-68-21. Next base: position 3,785 of record JAZDHM010000099.1, on the reverse strand, counting down.
GGTGGGAATCTGCGGCGAGCACGGAGGGGATCCGAACACGATCGCCTTCTGCCACCGCATCGGTCTCGACTACGTGTCGTGCAGCCCGCCGCGGGTGCCCATCGCCCGTCTCGCCGCCGCCCAGGCGGCCCTGGGTGCCGGTGCCGACAACGCCAGCGTGTAGCACCTGACGTATGGCTCGCCGTCCGAGAAGCAGGCCAGGTGGGCGGTCGGCGCCTCCTCGAGAATCAGGCGACAGAGCCCTTCGCCGAGTTCGATCATGCCGCCAGTATCGCGAAGGGCTCCCGTGTGGCCATGGGTCCGAAAGTCAGAAGGGCGACGGGGGATGGGCGATGGTCTAGTGCACCCGTTGGGCCGCGGGGATGTCCTTGCGCGACGGAAGCCAACGCTTGGGGACCGGGCGGGCGCGCATCCGCAGATCGACCACTCGCAGCCCTTGCCCGGGGGGAAGGACCTTGACCGGGTTGAGGTCCATCTCGGCGATCTCGGGGATGTCGTTGACCAGGGCGGAAACCCGCAGCAGGGCCTCCCGTAGGGCGGCGACGTCGCCGGGGGGGCCGCCGCGGTAACCCTCGAGTAGCCGCGCCGACCGCACCTCGCCGATCATCTCGGAGGCATCGACGTCGGTGAGTGGATGGATGCGGAAGGCGACGTCGCCGATGAGTTCGACGAATACGCCGCCCAGGCCGAAGGCGATCAGCGGGCCGAACGAGGGGTCCTCGGTCATGCCGATGATCACCTCATGGCCGTGGGGCACGTACTCCTGGACGAGGGCGCCGGTGGCGTCGTCGACGACCGAGGTGACGTGGTCGAAGGCGTCGCCGACCGCCTTGGCCCCCTTCACCCCGAGGACGATGCCGCCCACGTCGCTCTTGTGGAGCGCGCTCGGGGCGATCACCTTGAGCACCACCTCGCCGCCGATCTCGGCGGCGGCGGCTGTCGCCTCGTCCCGGGTGGCGACCGTGCGCGAGGCCGCCGGCCTGATCCCGTACGCGGCGAGCACCGCTTCGGCGTCGGCCGGATCCAGCCAGCCTCCGTCGGGACCCAGCCGTTCGAGGGCTCCGGCGATCACGGCTCGTGCCGCGTCGGGATCGGCGTCGGGGAAGGGGACGATCTCCCCCTCGGGACGACGGCGCCAATCTGCATATCGCACCGCCCGGGCCAGCGCCCGCGCTGCAGGTTCCGGAAACGGGTACACCGGGATCCGAGCCCCATCCGCCCGCGGCTTGGGACGGCTCTCGACATCGGCCTCCATGAACACGGCGAGGATCGTCTTGTGGCCGTTGTCCCTTTCGACCTCCGCGCCCACCGCCTGCTGGATGGCAGCCAGGGCGCCGGCCGTGGTAGGGATGAAGACGACGATCACCGAGTCGATCTCGTCGCTATCGAGGAGCGTGCGCAGGCAGGCGCGGTATTGATCCGGGCCGGCGGCGGCGATCATGTCGACGGGGTTGCGCACCGCCGCTTCCGTGGACAGGTGTTGTCGGAGCCGCTGCTGCAGCGCCTCCGACAGCTCGGGAATCTCGAGACCCTCCGACTCGAGCGCGTCGACGGCGAGGATCGCCGGCCCACCAGCGTTGGTCAGCAGGGCGACGCGCCGGCCGGTGGGGAGCGGCTGGTTGGCGAGCAGAGACGTGACCTCGAACAGCTGCTCGAGGGTGTCGGTGCGGATCACCCCCGCCTGGCGGAACAGGGCGGCAACCGCGCCTTCGACACTGGCGAGGGCTCCGGTGTGGCTGCTGGCGGCGCGGGCACCGGCCCGCGTCCGCCCCGACTTGACCGCGACGATCGGCTTGCGACGGCCGATCCGGCGTGCGATGCGGGCAAAACGCCGCGGGTGCCCGAACGACTCGACGTACAGCACGATGACGTCCGTAGACGGATCACCCTCCCAGTACAGCATCAGGTCGTTGGCGCTCACGTCGGCCTTGTTGCCGACGGATACGAAGGTCGAGATGCCGATGTCGAGGGTCCGGGCGTTGTCGAGGATGGCGATGCCGAGGGCACCCGATTGACTCGACATGCCGACGTTGCCGACCGGCGGGAAAGACGGGGCGAACGTGAGGTCGAGGTTGACCGCCGGGTCGGTGTTGAGCAGTCCCATGCAGTTCGGCCCGATCATGCGCATCCCTGCGTCGCGCACGACGTTCAGCAATTCCCGTTCGAGTGCCGTGCCGGCCTCCCCCGTCTCGGAGAACCCGGCGGTGATCACCACCAGCCCGCGGACGCCCTTCTCAGCGCACTGACGCGCCACCTCCAGCACATACTTCGCCGGCACGACGATGACCGCGACATCGACTGGATCGGGGATGTCCAGCACCGACCGATAGGCCTTGATCGACCCAACGGAGCTGGCATTCGGGTTGACGGGATACACCGTGCCCGAGAATCGGCCGCGGAGCAGGTTGTGCAGCAGACGTCCGCCGATCGACATCTCCTCGCGGCTGGCGCCGATCACCGCGACGGACTTGGGGTAGAAGATCGGGAGGAGTGACGCGGCGACGGCTTGTTGCTCGCGCAACCCCTCCTGACGGGTCACCTCGTCGGTGATGTGCACGGGGAATTCGACGTTGTACACACCCTCCTCGAGGTCGCGCTGCATCGTGTACCCCGAGGATCGGAACACGCGCATCATGGCGTAGTTGTCGGGGAGGACGAACGCGCGGAAGGCGGTCACGCCCTGGTGGCGGGCATGGTTGGTGAGATGCGTGAGGAGCTGGGTGCCGATCCCCCGACCCTGATGGGCGTCCTCGACACCGAACGCCACCTCGGCCACTTCTGGATTCCCCTCCATCCGGTCGTAGCGGCCCACTCCCACGAGCAAGCCACCAACCTCGACGACGAAGGCCATGCGGTCCTCGTAGTCGACGGTCGTGAAGTAAGCCAGCTCCTCGGGCGATAGGTCGTTCTTGTGACGAAAGAACCGGTGGTACACGCTGTCGCGCCCCATCCGATGGAACATCGCGTGCAGGGCTTCGCGGTCGGAGGGGAGAATCGGCCGGATGTAGGCGAGCCCACCGTCGCGCAGCACGACGTGGAACTCATAGTCGGAGGGGTAGAAAGCCATGCCTGCCATTCTCGCAGCCGGCAAGCACGTCCCCGACAGTGACGCTTCGGAAGCCGAGCAGATCTGCAGACGGGTGAGGGGGGCGGTCATCGACCGCCCCCCTCACACTCTCAGCAGCAGCCGGGCGTGCAGCAGCAGGAGCAGCACTCCGCCGCCGCGTCCGACTCGGTCGTTTCCGTCACCGTGTCTCCTTTCGATGCGGAACGGTTGCAGTATATATTCACATCTGTCAATATATAGTGGTGATTGACTGTTGCGCTCCCATCTTCGGATCCCCGATCGACGCCGAGCAGGCGAGCGCGCTCGCGGGCCGGTTCAGGGCCCTGTCTGACCCGGGGAGGCTGCGGCTGCTGTCCCTGATCGCCCGCTGCGGCGAGGTGTGCGGGTGCGAGCCGGTGAAGCCGCTTGGCCTCTCCCAGCCGACCGTCAGCCACCACCTCAAAGTGCTCCACGAGGCCGGCCTGATCGCCCGCGAACGCCGCGGCCGCTGGATCTACTACCGCGTGATTCCCGAGGCGGTGTCGGTCCTGGTGGAGGTGCTGGCGATCGAGACGAGGGTGCCCGCCGGCGTCTAGGCGCCCCCTACCGCTACGCCAGCGCCACCAGGTCCAGCAGCGACTCGTCGAAGTACATCGACCGGCCGTCCGGCATGAGCACGGCCCGGTCCGGACCCAGGTCGGCGACGAAGTCGGTGTCGTGGCTCACCAGGAGCAAGGTT
>JAZDHM010000098.1:0-2576 GCA_043805935.1 Actinomycetota bacterium | reverse complement strand
GAAGGGCGAGGAGCGTAGGGCGAAACCTCGACCACCCGCCCGACGCCGAATGGCGGCCGCGGAGTGACAGCGGCAGGAGGCGAAAGGCGAACCCGTGCGGCCGAGTCTTGCTGGCAGCCGGTAGTTGGCAGCTGGTCGCTGCTCTAACCCAGCAGACCGGTGAATATCCACCCCGCGGCGAGCCCGTAGAGGCCGGCCACGACGTCGTCGGCGGTGATGCCCACCCCGCCGGGGAGATGCTCGGCGGCGCGGACCCCGGGCAGCACCTTGACGATGTCGGCGGCCCTGGCGATGACCAATGCCGCCACCCAGGGGATGCCTCCGAGCCCGACCAGGGCCACCAGCGTGCCGGCGGTCTCGTCGATGCACACCCATCCCGGATCGGCGTGATCGGCCCCGAACGGGGCGGCGGCCCACACCGACACGACCATCGCCGCCGCGGCGACCCCCGCCGAAAGCCACCACGGGGCGTGGAGGACGAGCACCAGCCCGCCGACGCCGGCCCCCAACGAGGCGCCAAACGTCCCCGCACCAGCATCGGAGCGCCACAAGCGCCTGGGTATCAAGCCGAGGCCGAGGGAGGAGGCGATCAGGCGGCGCATCGCCGAGAGGGTAGGTCCAAGTACTACGGCGCAGCCGGCACCTCTCGCTGACACGAGGCAGATGCAGTAGTTTTGCGGCAAGGCGGCTCGTCGATCGGAGGAGCAATGGAGCTGAGTTCTCGGGAGACCTGGACCGTCATTCACGGTCTCGTGCTCGGGACCGTGTTCCTGCTCTCATTCGGCGGGGGCCTGGCGGGTCTGTGGAGCCTGCGACCCGGGTACCTGACGCCCGCCGGTATCAAGGAGCGAATGCGACGTCTGTACGTCGGGATGTGGGTCATGGGTGCTGCTGCTGCGGCGACGGTGGTCACGGGGACCTGGATCGTGTACCCGTGGTACCGGGTGAAGCTCGCCGCGGTGGGCGACAGCGCCTACGCCGGGTGCACGGGTGCGGTGGTCCCGGGTGCGACCTGCTCGCCGCGGGACTTCCTGCTGTCGAACGCCTCGGGGCAGACCGAGTCCTGGCATGAGTTCGGCATGGAATGGAAGGAGCACATCTCCTGGGCGGCGCCGATCCTGGCGATCACCGCTGCGTTCCTCGTCACGTACTACGGCCCGCGGCTCATCAGCCGGAGATGGCTCCGGATGGCGGTGATCGTGATGTTCGTCGCGGCTTTCGCCGCAGCCGTCGTGGGAGGCGCCTTCGGTGCGTTCCTCAACAAAGTCGCTCCGATCGTCTGAGGAGGTCCGATCAACATGACAACGATGCAACATCGTGACGAGGAGATCGCTCCCGAGCTTGCCGCCCTCGGGCTTGAGGACAAGGCCGACGGGCCCGGTGCCGCCGCCATGATCGCCGCGGGGGTTGGGGTGTTCACGCTCGGCCTCATGACGACACTGTCGGAATTCTGGGTCGGGCTCAGCGGGTTCTTGGCCGATTTTCAAGGTTCGGTTGGCGTCGGCGCCCTCGCCGGCAAGACCATCCTCGCCGTGGTCGCCTGGTTGGTGAGCTGGGCGGTGCTGGGCACCGTCTGGCGCCGGAAGGATGTCGATCTCAAGGTCGCCTTCAGGGTCGGTTTGGTGTTGGGTGTGCTCGGGGCGGTCCTCACGTTTCCCCCGTTCTTCACCCTGTTCGCATGACGAGTCCCGATCCCGATCGAATCTCGGCGTGGGTGACCGGGGTGGGGGTGGGGTTGATCGGGGTGATGGTGACCTGGCTCGTGGTGAGCCGCCTCGCCGGCCTGTTCTGGGACGCCCCGGTGGGGCCGATAGTCGCCCTGAGCAGCGCGACCGTCGTCGGCCTCGTCGTCACCGTGGTTGCGGGGCGTCGGCTTGCCGCCACGGCCGCCAGGCGGTGACCCGGTGTGATCCTCCGGTCCGGGGGTGATCCCGGGCCAGTGGGTTCACGGGCCGGTAGCCTGGATGTGATGCGCCCCGAGGACCTCGCCGGTTTCGCGACACCGTCCGACCCGCAGATCCATTCCGACGGCACCCGCGTTGCTTTCGTCGTTTCCCGGATGAACTTCGACGACGACCGTTACGACCGCCAGATCTGGGTGTGGGACGGCCTCGAGGCCCGGGTCTTCACGCATGGCCCCGCTGACACACGGCCCCGCTGGTCGCCCGACGGCGGGTCGCTGGCATTCCTGCGCGCCTCCGGGAAGGAGGGCGAGCACGCCCAGGTTGCGGTGATGCCCGCTTCCGGGGGGGAGGCCAGGGTGGTCTCCTCGTTCTCGCTCGGCGCCTCCGAGGCGGAGTGGTCCCCCGACGGGTCGGTGTTGGCGGTCGCCGGCACCGAGTGGGCGGAGGGATGGTCCGGGCTCGACGACGACGAGCGGAAGCGGCGGGCAAAGCGGGTGACTGCCGCCGGATACCGCTTCGACACCCAGGGCTGGCTGGCGGACCGGACCCGCTCGGTGTTCCTCGTAGATCCGACCGGCGGCCAGCCGCGCCGGCTGACCGCCGGATTCCGCGATGCCGGGCTCGTATGGCGGCCCGACGGCGAGGCGATCGGGTTCATGAGTGCTCGCCACG
>JAZDHM010000097.1:0-8415 GCA_043805935.1 Actinomycetota bacterium | reverse complement strand
CCGATGTCCGGCGGCCACCAGCGTGGCGACGCTGTGGGGAACCAGGGCGACCCGGCGCTCACCTGGGCGCGGCTCGCGCATCACGCGTATCAACACGAGGCCCAAGGGTACCGCCCGCCGCGGGGATTCTCGCCGCCGGGGGGCTCAGGAGCCCGCTGTGGCCTCGATGGCGCCGCCGCCATCGCTGGTCCAGTCGGTGTGGAAGTACTCACCCCTGGGCCGGTCGGTCCGTTCGTAGGTGTGCGCCCCGAAGTAGTCGCGCAGCGCCTGGATGAAGTTGGCGGGCAGGCGGGCGCTGCGGTAGGCGTCGTAGAACCCGAGCGCCGATGAGTAGGCCGGAACCGGGATGCCGGCCATCACCGCGTCGGCGACGGTGCGTCGCCAGCCGTCCTGGGCGGCGGCGAGGGCTTCGGCGAAGTAGGGGGCGAGGAGCACGCTCGTCGTGCCGGGATCCGATCGGAAGGCGTCACGGATCTTCTCCAGGAAGGCGGCGCGGATGATGCAGCCCTCGCGCCACAACATGGCGATCGCGGCGTGGTCGAGATCCCACGCGTGGGCCGCGGCCCCAGCCTCGAGAAGCATGAACCCCTGGGCGTACGACACGATCTTGGAGGCGTACAGCGCCGCCTCCAGATCGGACAGGGCGGTGGCGCGTTCGGCGGCGATGACCCCCGGCGGTCCTTCGAGCACTCTCGACGCCTGTGCCCTGGTATCGACGAGCTCGGAGATGGCGCGGGCGAATACCGCCTCGGCGGCCAGGGTGGCGGGGATGCCCAGCTCGAGCGCCGCCTCGACGGTCCAGCGCCCCGTCCCCTTCTGGCCCGCGGCGTCGAGGATCTCTTCGAGCAGTGGCCGGCCGTCCACGCGGTGACGCATCACCGCGGCGGCGATCTCGACCAGATAGGAGTCGAGGCGGCCGCGGTTCCACTCCTCGAACACATCGGCCATGTCGCCGTGGTCCATGCCGAGCCCGACGTGCATCACGTGGTATGCCTCGGCGAGCAACTGGATGTCGCCGTACTCGATGCCGTTGTGCACCATCTTCACGAAGTGGCCGGCGCCGTCGGGCCCCAGCCAATCGCAGCAGGGGGTACCGTCGGCGACCTTGGCGGCGATCGTCTGAAGGACGTCGCGCACCAGTGGCCATGCCCCGGCCGAGCCTCCCGGCATGATCGATGGGCCGTGGCGAGCCCCCTCCTCGCCCCCGGAGATCCCCGCGCCCACGAACAGCAGGCCGCGCGACTCCAGCTCCCCGGCGCGCCGAATGGTGTCGGTGTAGTGGCTGTTGCCCCCGTCGACGACGACGTCGCCGCGGTCCAGTATCCCGACGAGCTCGCCGAGGATCTCATCGACCGGTGGTCCGGCCTTCACCATGAGGACGATCCGACGGGGTCGCGGCAACGCGGCCACCAGCTCGGCGAGCGTCGTGGCGCCGGTGATGGTCGTGCCGGCGGCGGGCCCGGCGAGGTATTCGTTGATGCGCGCCACCGTGCGGTTGTGGACCACGACCCGGAAACCGTGATCGGCCATGTTGAGGGCCAGGTTCTGGCCCATCACCGCCAGGCCGACGAGGCCGACGTCTCCTGCTGCGGGCACGGTGCTCCCTTCGATCCCGCGCAGGGTACCGGCGGCGGGAGAGCGCTTACGGGAGCGGAGGGAGCGCGACGTCGTACAGCCACGGATCGAGGAGGGGCGACAGGTCCTGGCCGGCGACCCCGCTCGCCAGGGCGACGAACTCGACGGTGGTGGCGTTGCCTCCGGCGAAGCGGGCCGCGTAGGCCTGCAGGATCTGTCGCATCGTCTCGTCGCCGACCTCCAGGCGCAGGGCGTGGAGCGTCAGGCCGCCCCGCCAGTACACGGCAGACCCGAACAGCTCCGCCTCGGTCGGGTCGGTGATCGGCCGGAAAGGGATCCCCTCCAGCCCTGCGTACAACAGCTCGATGTAGGCCTGCATCGCTTCCGGGCCGAGATCGTGTTCGATCCAGATGAACTCGCCGAAAGTGGCAAAGCCCTCGTTGAGCCACACCTCCGACCATGTTGCCGGGGAGACGTCGTCCCCGAACCATTGATGGGCAAGCTCGTGGACGACGACCTCCTCACCGATCGCGTCGCGGCCGATGATCGTCATGGTCTGCGTCTCGAGGGCCCCGGGGAAGGAGGGCACCACGACATGGCCGTACTCGGCGAAGGGGTACGGCCCGAACCACTCGGTGAGGAAGTCGATCATCTCCTCGGTCCTGCCAAACACCGCCGGCGGATCGACGGCCATGTCGGGCGGCAGGTAGTCGCGCCGCACGACTCCGTCGGTCGTCGGAAACTCGACCCGGCGGTAGTCGCCGATCGCGATGGTGGCGAGGTAGGTGGCCATTGGCCGGTCCATCGCCCACGAGAACGTCGTCGCCGATCCGCTCGAGGTCTCGGCGATCAGGGTGCCGTTGGATGCCACCTCCCACCCCTCGGGGACGGTCACCGTTATGGTGAATGTCGCCTTGTCGGAAGGATGGTCGTTCCCGGGGAACCAGCTGTGCGCCCCGTTGGGCTCGGCCGCCACATACACGCCGGCACCGTCGACGATCCAGCCGGCGCTCACGCCGACACTGGGGATCGGCACCGGGACCGGCCGCCCTCGATAGTCGACGGTGACGACGAAGGTCTCCCCGGCCGGCAGCGTGCTCGCCGGTGTCACCACCAGGTCCTCACCCTCGAACCGCCACCCGGCGGTGACGTCGTCGACCAGCACAGAGAGCACGTCGAGACCGGTGAAGTCGAGGTCGAAGGAGCTCAAGGCGATGCCGGCGTCGGCCGTGATCGTGGTCTGCGCGGCCGTGATCGTCCCGGTGGCGGGGTCGACGGTCAGAGCGATGTCGTAATGCTCGACGTCATAGCCGCCATTGCCGAGGGTCGGGAAGTACGGGTCGCCGATCCCGGCGGCTCCCGCTTCGCCCTTCGCCCCCTCGGTGGTCGCCGATCCGGTCGTCGTCGTGATCGGCGCAGTCGAACCGGTGGCCGTGGTCGTCGTGAAGACGGGAGGCACCCCGGGGCCGTCGAGGCATCCCGGCAGCACCATCAGCGCGAGCGCGCCGATGAGAACACGACGGGAGGCCATGGCGGCGGACGATAGCCCCGCGCCGGGGGTAGCACCTCCCGACTCGAGTGATAGCGTCGCCGCATGCGACTCCGGGTCACTGCGGTCATCGGGAGAGCGCTCGAGGCCGCCCGTGGGGTGCTCCGTGACCTCGAGGCCGATCAGGTTCCGGCCTCGCTGCGCCGGGTCGTCGCCCATGCCGGCGACCTGACCCCGCCTCTCGCCGACAAGCTGGCTCGGGAGATGGACCGGCTCGACTGGCTGCGTCGGGATGCGGCCAAGAATTGGCCCGAGGCCGACCCGAAGGCCACCGGGCCCGACCGGGGCTCGGCACTATTCCTGCTGCGGCCGGAGGGGTGGGCCATCGATCTGATCGGGGTCGCCGGCGATGCCGCCGCGGCCGCCGCCGTCACCGAGGGCAAGCGGTCGGGAAGGGTCGACGGGGCCAGGGATCGCGAGCTCGAGGTGGCGCGCGACAAGGCCAAGGCGGCGGTCAAGGAGATCGGCGACCTGCAGCGCAAGATCGCCGGGCTGGAGCGCGCCGAGCGCGCTCCAGAGCGGGAGCGGGCGGCGACGGCGGCGCGCGACTTCGAGGCGTTGCGTACCGCGGCCCAGAGGCACGCCGATGAGGCCGAGGAGGTGCGACGGCGGTTGACCGCCGCCGAGGCGTCGCTGGTGGCCGCCCGTGACGAGGTCCGTCAGGCCAAGCGGGAGCGCGCCGAGGCCGAGCGGCGTCTCGAGGCCATTCGCCACGCCGGCTCGTGGGCAAACCGGGACCCGGTCGACCTGGCGGTCCACCTCGACGCGGTCGCCGCCCAGGCTCGTCTTCGGCCTTCCATCGCCGGGACGGGCGGTGCCCTCGCTCCACCGAGGCTCCCCGCCGGGGTTCGGCCCGATTCGGCAGCCGCGGTGGAGGCGGTGCTGCGCATGCCCGGTCCGATCGCGGTGCTCGTCGACGGCTACAACGCCGGCCTGGCGCTGGGGGCCGCCGGTTCGCCGGGCGAGGTGCGGGGACGCCTCGAGGACGTGTTGCGCCGGGTGCGTACCCTGGGTGGGGCCGGGATGACGGTGAGTGTCGTGTGGGACTCCGCCCATGACCTGGGGTCGCGGCGGGTGCCCGACAGCATCGACGTCCGATTCGCCCCGCCGGGGGTGCCTGCCGACGACGTCCTGGTCGAACTGGCCGGCGCCGCCCCGAGGGTGGTGGTGGTCACCAACGACCGCGACGTGCGCGAACGTGCCGGGGCGGTGGGGGCGCTGACGTTGTGGTCCACCGCCCTGGTGCACTGGGCGAAGCGGCGGTAGACGGCTTTCTGTCACACCCTCCTCGTACCGTGACCTCATCGGACGCGGTGGAGGAGGGAGCGATGCTGATCGACTGCAACCAGTGCGCCATGCAGCACACACCTGCCTGCCACGACTGCGTGGTGACTCATCTGCTGGCGGGCGCCCTCAGCCCGATCGAAGTCGACCGCGAGCAGGCGGCGGCGCTCGAGGTGCTCGCCCAGGCCGGGCTCGTGCCAGAACTGCGCCTCGTTCCGCGGGTCGTCAACGGGTGAGCCGGACCTAGCCTCATCCCGGTGAACCTCCTCGAGCGGATCCGGGCAGAGGCGGCCGCTTCCGGTCTCGTCGGCGTCGGCGTGTGTGCCGTCGATGCCTTCACCGAGGTGAGGGATGCAATCCGTTCGGCCAATGCCTCGGGACGCTCGGCCTCGCTGACCTTCACCTACACCGATCCCGACCGGGCGACCGACGTCACGGCCAGCTTCCCTTGGGCGCGTCGATTGGTGGTCGGCGCGCACGCCTACCTCCCCACCGCCGGATCGCCCGGCCCCGCCCGGGCGGGAACAGCGCGCATCGCCCGGTTCGCCGAGGCGGATCACTACCAGCCGCTGCGGGCCGCCCTGGGCCGGCTCGCCGCGTTGCTGGAATCGGAGGGCCACCGCGCCGAGGTGCTGGTGGACGACAACCGGCTGGTCGATCGCGCCGCCGCGGTGCGCGCCGGGGTGGGGTGGTGGGGGAAGAGCACGATGGTGCTGGTCCCGGGGGCTGGCCCCTGGGTCCTGGTCGGCAGCGTGGTCACCGACGCCCTCGTGGCCACGTCGGAGCCGATGCGGCGGGGGTGTGGCACCTGCACCGCCTGCCTGCCGGCCTGTCCGACCGGGGCCTTGGTCGCTCCGGGGGTGCTCGACGCTCGGCGGTGCCTCGCCCGCTGGGCCCAGGCTCCGGGATGGGTGCCTCGGGAGCTGCGCAGAGCCATGGGTGACCGCCTGTACGGCTGCGACGACTGCCTCGACGCGTGTCCGCCGGGCAGGCAGCTGCTGCGGCGCGCCGACCGGCAAGCCGGAAGGGTCGACGCCGTCGAGGTGCTGCTGAGCGACGACAGACGGCTTCGGGACGTGTTCGGACGGTTCTATTTCCCGCGCAACGACGCGCGGTATCTGCGCCGCAACGCCCTCATCGTGCTCGGCAACTCCGGGGATCGCTCGCTGGTTGCCGTGGTCGCCGAGTTTGCCGCCGATCCCGATCCGATGCTGCGCGGCCATGCCGCGTGGGCCCTGGGGCGCCTCGGAGGTGATGAGGCCGCTCGGGCGCTTGCCGTCCTGGAGGACGATCCCGATCCGGGGGTGGCGGCGGAGGTGGCGCTGGCCCTCGCCGGTACGCTTGGTTGATGCTCCTCGTCTCCGATGTCCACGGCGCGTTCGACGCACTCGCCCGGGTGGCCGCACGGAGAGAGACGCTGCTGGTGCTCGGTGACCTGCTCAACTTCGTCGACTACCGCACGATGGAAGGGATGCTCGCCGAGGTGGCGGGCAAGGAGTTCGTCGCTCGGCTCGCCGGGGTTCGCACTCGGGGCGATCACGAGGGTGCCCGCGAGCTGTGGGCGGGATTCAGCGCGGGGCGCGAGGCGGAGATTCGGGACCGCTACGACGCGCTGACCCGGGAGGCATATGCCCAGGCCGCCAGGGCCCTGGCCGGTTCCGGCGCCTACGTGACCTACGGCAACGTCGACCGGCCCGAGGTCCTGCGGGAGATGCTGCCCGCCGGCGTCACCTTCGTCGACGCCGGGTCGTTTGAGATCGAGGGGATCGTGGTCGGGATCGTCGGGGGTGGGGTGCCCTCGCTGGGCGTGCCCGGTGAGATCGATCATGACGCCATGGCGGTGCGGCTCGCCACCCTCGGCCCGGTCGAGATGCTGTGCACCCATGTCGCTCCGGCCGTACGCCCGCTGGCGACCGACGTGATCGGCGGCAGGCCCAAGCAGTCCAGGCCGGTGCTCGACTACCTGCGAGAGCACCGTCCCCGGTGGCACTACTTCGGGGACATCCACCAGCCGCAGGCGACGACGTGGCGGGTCGGCGAGACGGTGTGCCGCAACGTCGGTTACTTCCGTGCCACCGAGCGCCCCGTGCGCCATGGCTGACGAGGCGCCCCCGGCCGGGATCGACCTGGAGCTGCTGGCCGCCGGATACGACCATCGTGCCGCCAAGGAGGCCGACCGCGAACGTGCCCGCATCGCCGCCGGGCACGCCCGGCTCGGCAGGGGTGACCTGGCGGTGGACGTCGGGGGCGGTCGGGGCGCCCACGCCGCGGTGTTCGCCACCACCGGGGCGACCGCGGTCGTGGTCGATCGATCTCCGGCGATGGCAGGGCACAGCGCGGCGGCCGGGGTGCTGGCGGTGGTCGCCGACGGCGAGCGTCTGCCGCTGTGCGACGGGATCGCCGGCCTCGTGTACTTCCACCTGGCCATTCATCACGGAGACCCTGGGCGGATGCTCGCCGAGGCGGCGCGGGTGGCGCGGCCCGGCGGCCTGGTGTGGGTCTGGACGCTCGACCACCCCCATCATCGAGCCTCGTTCCTGGCCCGGTGGTTTCCCTCGGTGGGGTCGATCGACGAGGGGCGCTTTCCGCATCCCGAGGAGCTGGAACGGCTGATGGGTGAGCTCGGCCTCGTCGCAGGGCCGGACTTGGTGACAACCGAGCGGGTGGTGCGCACCGCGGCATCGTGGGAGGCCGCGGTGCGGTCGGGATTCGTCAGCACCCTCCAGTTGATCCCGGCCGCGGAGCTGGAGTCCGGGCTAGTGGCGTTCCACCATGCCCACCCCGATCCCTCCGAGGAGATCAGCTACGCCCTCACCTACCGCAGCGTGGCCGGAATCATGCCCTCGCTAGTGTCCTGAGCATGGAAGGAACGGTCCGCAACGGAGAGACGGCGGCCTCACCGGAGGTGGTGTTCGAGGTCGCGGCTGACCTCGCGGCGTATCCCGAGTGGGCGACTGGGGTGTCGGCGGTCGAGGTGCTCGAGACCGGTGCCGACGGGAGGGCGACCCGCGCCCGCTTCGAGGTGGACGGCTTCGTCAAGCGGATCTCCTACGAGCTCACCTACGACTATGACTACCCGCGACGGATCTCCTGGCGCGCCGTCCCCGGGGACGACATCAAGGACATGGAGGGGTACTACGCCTTCAAAGAGCGCGAGGGCGGGGGGACCGACATCGTGTACGCCCTCCGAGTGGAACCCGCGTTCGTGATCCCCGGGTTCCTGCGGCGTCAGGCGGAGCGCCAGATCGTCCAGGCGGCGCTGCGCGGCCTGCGCCGCCGGGCGGAGGAGCAGGGGACCCGCTGATGCGGGTGCTGCTCATCACCGGCAAGGGGGGCGTCGGCAAGACCACGGTCTCCGCGGCTACCGCCTTGCGTGCGGCCGATCTCGGGTACCGGACCCTGGTCATGTCCACCGACCCCGCCCACAGCCTGGGCGACGCCTTCTCGATCCCGCTGGGCGACGCCCCCACCCCCGTCGTCCCGGGCCTGCAGGGCCAGCAGATCGACGCCCAGAGGCGCCTCGAGACGCACTGGGGCACGGTGCGGGACTACCTGGCAGAGCTGTTCGATTGGGGCGGCGCCGACGGGATCGCCGCCGAGGAACTGGTGGTGTTTCCGGGCATGGACGAGCTCTTCGCCCTCGCCGAGGTCCAGGACCACGTGGCTTCGGGGGATTACGACGTGATCGTGGTCGACTGTGCCCCGACGGCGGAGACCCTTCGCCTGCTCAGCCTGCCCGACATCCTCGGGTGGTACATGCAGAAGCTGTTCCCCTTGGAACGGCGGGTGGCGAAGGTCGTCCGGCCCGTGCTGAAGCGGGTGATGTCGATGCCGATCCCTGGTGATGACGTGTTCCAGGCAGGCGAGGGTTTCTACGGGCGGATCGAGGGGGTGCGCCGGGTGCTCGCCGACCCGGCGATCACCAGTGCCCGTCTGGTGATGAACCTGGAGAAGATGGTGCTCAGCGAGGCCCGCCGGACCTACACCTATCTCGGCCTGTTCGGGTA
>JAZDHM010000096.1:0-2468 GCA_043805935.1 Actinomycetota bacterium | reverse complement strand
GGGGTGTCTTCTTGGTGTTGCTGGGTGGGCCGGCCCACGCTTTCGTGGGTGGGTGCCGGGGGGGGGTGGCACAGTTGGGGCCCCCCCCGCCACCCACGACTCCGCCGCGCGGGTCAATGGGATCCCCTAGCCGACCTTGCCGACCGTACGGCTCTCCCAGTTCGCCTTCCACGTCGCATCCTCATCCGGGGTGAGGCGGACGTAGCCGGCGTCGCTGACCTCGGCGAGACCCGCATCGCTCAGGTAGTAGTCGACGAACGCGACCACTGCGGGCTTCTGCTCGGCTGCGGCCTTGTTCACGTAGATGTACAGCGGACGGGAGATCGGGTACTCGAAGCTGGCAATCGTCTCCGGCGTCGGCTCGACGCAGCCGTTGCCGCCATCGACTCCCAGCGCCTTCACGACGTCCTGGTTCTCGACGAAGTACGCGTACCCCACCCAGCCGAGCGAGGTGTCGTTCTGGGCGATTCCCTCGATGATCACGTTGTCGTTCGCGGATGCCACGTAGTCGATCCGGGGGTTCTCGTCCGTGCCGCGTGCAGCCGCCACCCCGCGCAGTACCAGCTCGATGAACGAGTCGAACGTGCCCGACTCCTCACCAGGTGCTGTGACCACGAGCGCGGCGTCCGGATACGGAGCGTGCGAGCCCCCGAGACCCGCGGCAGCAAGTTCCGCGGCAAGCGCACTGGCGTCCGACCAGTTGTCGAAACCCACCGACTCAGACCCGAGCAGCGCGTAGAGGTCGCCGAAGTCGAGGCAGGCCACCGCGGTGTTGTTGATCGAGGTCAGCACGGACAGGCCGTCGATGGCCACCTTGATCTCGATCGGCTCGACGCCGTTGGCCATGCAGGTTTCGAGTTCGGCATCCTTTATGGCCCGCGAGGCGTCCGAGATGTCGGTTTCCCCGTTGCAGAAGAGCACGAAGCCGTCGGAGGTGCCCGGCCCGTCCACGCTGATGCGCACCTCCGGGTTGGCCGCCGAGAATGCCTCGGCCACCCGCGCCGAGATGGGCTCCACCGTCGACGATCCGCTGACGGCGATCGTGCCGGCGAGGCCGCCGGCGGTGGTCCCGGTGCCCTCGGTCGTCGTGGCGCCTGCTGACGTCGTGGTGGCCGCGGTCGTTGTGGTGCTCGCGTTGTCGTCACCGCAGGCGACGGTGACCACCGCGATGGCGAGCAAGAGGGCGCTGAGTCGCCCGGCCTTGCGAATCATGGTGCTGTCTTCTCCTTGTTGGTTTGGTCGGCCCGGGATCGGATTCCCCACCGACGCACCCACCGTACGAACGGTTGGTGACCGTCTCGCGGCGTCAGTGTGAACCCGAGGTGAACTCTCCTCGGCCCATGACGGGCGGCGGTAGGCGCCCGACCTATGCTCGATGCGTGGACCTCGTAACCGCCGTCGTCGCCGGCCTCGCCGCCGTCGCCGCGCTCGTTGCGGCAGTCCTTGGGAGTCGCAACCGCACCCATGCCCGGGCAATCGACGACGCGCTCGCTCGAATCTCCGGGGCCGACCCGTCGAAACCAAGGCGTCGTGCCGCGGCACTGGGCGCCGCCGTCGAGCGTCTCGAACGCTCGACGGCCCAGGCTCAGCGAGAGCGGTCGCGCCTTGCCGGCGCGGTGCAGTCGGCTCCGTTGGGGGTGCTGCTCACCGATGACCACGGTGTAGTGGTCACCAGCAACCAGGAGGCGGAGCGGTTCCTCGGGACTCGACTCGGCGAGGCTGTGGCCCAGGTCCGCATCCGCGAGGCGATCGAACGGGCGATCCTCGGCCGGGTGACGACCTCGGCCGAGGTCGAGCTGTACACCCCGGTTCGCACCATCCTCGAGGTGTCGGCGATCCCCCTCGACTTCGGAGTCGAGAGTGTCGGCGCGGTGGCCTTCATCAACGACGTGACCGAGGGGCGGCGGGTGGCGGCGATGCGTCGTGACTTCGTCGCCAACGCGGGCCACGAACTGAAGACGCCCCTCGGGGCGCTGGCGGTCATAGCCGAGACGCTCTCGGACAGTCTCGCCGAACCGACGGTGGCCGCATCGCTCGCCGAGCGCCTACGCGCCGAGGCCACGCGTCTCGGCAGGCTGGTCGACGACATCCTCGATCTCTCCCAGGCCGAGGCGCTTGCCGAACACAACGAGCCGGCCGCCATCGCCACCATCATCACCGACGCAATCGAGGAGACGAGCGGCGCCGCGGAGGCGGCCGGCGTGGACGTGGAGGTTGAGCCGGTGGCGCCCGATGCGCGGGTGGCGGGTGACGTCCGGCAGCTCCGATCCATGGTGGCGAACCTGGTGGAGAACGCCGTGAAGTACTCGTTCGTCCGCGACCCGGCAGTCCGGCCGAAGGTGATCGTGCGGGCCCCCGTCGTGGCCGATCAGGTGCTGATCGAGGTGATCGACCACGGGATCGGCATCCCGGCGGCACACCTCGACCGCATCTTCGAGCGGTTCTATCGAGTCGACCGGGGGCGCAGC
>JAZDHM010000095.1:0-2129 GCA_043805935.1 Actinomycetota bacterium | reverse complement strand
GGCTGACGATCGCCGGGGCGATCTACATCGTCGCCGGCCTGCCGTTCACCCTGTAGAGCGACGCAGGCTCAAGCCGGCGCCTGCCACGACCGTCGCCATCGCCGCCACCAGCACCGGCGACCCGGCCCCGAACGATGCGCCCTCCACGCCGCGGATAGCCATGAGCGCGTCGGCCAGCTTCACCACGGCGAAGAGGAGGCCGGCGCAGGCGAGCACGAGAGCCATGGTGCCGACCAGGGGTCCGTTCGCGCGGGACCAGTCCCCGAACACGGCGGCGGCCACCGCCGGCACGGCCGGGAGCAGCGCCGGCCACGCGTCCGCTCCGATACCGTCGATCGCCCCGAGCACAGGGAGCCTGACGAACGGGAGGAGGAGGGCCATCCCCGCGAACGCCGTCCCGGCGAGCACGACCGGGCGTGACAAGTGCACCCTCTTCAATCCTTGTCGTCGTCGACCGTGCGCTCGCTGGCGTCCTCCGCCTCGAACGACAGGGAAGCCTGCTTGTCCGCATCGACAAAGGTGGGGATCTCG
This sequence comes from Actinomycetota bacterium, assembly GCA_043805935.1. Lineage (GTDB taxonomy): Bacteria > Actinomycetota > Acidimicrobiia > Spongiisociales > UBA11373 > RBG-16-68-21. Next base: position 1,598 of record JAZDHM010000095.1, on the reverse strand, counting down.
AGCGAGTCGAACAGGGGAGACCCGAACGGGTTCTCACCGGGCATGGGGCGCGCCGGAACGGGGCGGGGCCGGGGCTGCGGGCGCGACGGTCCGGCGGGCCGGGCAGGCGAACCGGCCGGCGGGCGCTCCGCGGACGGGGTTCCGGGGAACGCCGTCGCCGACACCGGCGGCGCCGGCATCGCCATCGTCTCGACGGGGTTGTTGGTGTCCGGCCTGCCCGGGTTGCCGCGCGTGCGGACGAAGCGGTGCCCGCCGGGAGCGCCGCCGGTCTCCAGGCCCATGAACGACCTCGTGAGGCCGATGCCGATGCCGACGAGGCTGACGAGGGTCCCGAACACCAGGAGCCCCGCTCCCATGCCCACCGAACCGCCGAGGGTGCCCGCCAGCACGGACGAGTCGAGGTACTTCACGATCGAATAGGGGAACGCCGCCAGGCCGAGCACCAGCGAGACCCATGCGAGGATGCGGGGGATTGGCCGGGTGTGGTCCGGGATCAGGGTGATCACGAAGATCGGCACGAGCAGGAACAGCGTCGGCAGAGCGTCGAGGAAGACGGAGGAGCGATTCCCGCCAGGGGTCGTCACGAAGGGGAGGCTCATCCCCGCCATGACGATGAGCATGCCGACGTCGACCACGATCCGGGAGGAGTGGAAGGCGAGGGTGGTTGGCGCTGCTCGGCGCGGTGTGGACACGGCGGCCTCCGGGCCAGTGGGACGGAGCATCGCGAGGTTAGCGGCTGGTGGCCCCTGGCCGGCTCACCACGGTTCGAGGACGATGCGGCCGTCGAGCGAGAGGATCCGCAGGAGCGACTCCACGCGCCACCCACGAGCCTCGAGCTTCGACCGACCGGCGACGAATGCCTTCTCGATCACGAAGCCGAAGCCGGTGACGGTTCCGCCGGCCTCCTCGACGATCTCGCCGAGTGCCTCGGCGGTTCGTCCGCCTGAGAGGAAGTCGTCGATGATCAGCACCCGGCTTCCGGCCGGCAACACCCGGTGGGCCACCTCGACGCGATACTCGGCACCCTTGGTTGGAGAGCCGACCTCCCGAACGAACGCCGGTCGGTCGGAATGGGCGCGGGGGTACTTCTTGGCGTAGACCATGGGCACGCCGAACGCCGCTGCGGTCTGCAAGGCGGGGGCGATGCCGCTCGCCTCGGCGGTGAGGACGACGTCGGGGACCGAGAAGCGGGTGGCGAGATCCGCGCCGATGGCCGCCATCAACTCGGGCTCGACGCGGTGATTCAGGAATTCGTCCACCTTGACCAGCGATCCCTCGATCCGCCCGCGCTCCTCGACCGCCCTGCGGAGGGCGGCCGCCCCGGCGCCGGAGGGCCAGTCGCTCATGGGCGCAGGGTACCGGGCGGGCCCGGCGGTACCATCGCCGCTCATGCCCTCGGACACCGCTCCCGACCCGGCGGCCCGTCGGAGGGCGCGCACCATTCTCGACCGCCTGGTTCGCCGCTACCCGCAGGTCCGCACCGCCCTCGAGTACACCGACCCGTGGCAGCTGCTCGTGTCGACGGTGCTCAGCGCCCAGACCACCGACGACAACGTCAACCGGGTGACCCCCGTCCTGTTCGTCCGATGGCCGACGGC
>JAZDHM010000094.1:0-2153 GCA_043805935.1 Actinomycetota bacterium | reverse complement strand
GGTCTCGGCTGCGCCCACATCGCCGGTGGGCGGAGGGGGACAGGGAACGTCGAGGTCCGTGGGCGCGGCGATCATCGGCGCCGAGGATAGCACCGGTTGCGCGCGCAACGGCCGAGGCGCGTCGCGAGGCGCCGGCGTCCTGTCGCTGCCGGCCCGATGCCCGGAAAGGAGACATCGGCGAGGGCAGTAAAGTGGTCATTGCGTCGGACCGACGCAATGACCATATGTGCGGCTCCTGGGCGTCGAACCGAGGACGGCCGGCCGCGTTCTTGTCAAGATGCTGGACGGTGGCGATCTCGAATACTCCGGGCCCGTCCCGCTGTCCCTTGACATCCCGCGGCCGAATCGTGCGTTCCCGCCTGACCCGCGCCTGATCACGAGCGCCCCACCAGGGCTGTGTCCGGCTGCGCAACCTATGTGTCAATGATCGAGTGCCCGGCGACAGTCATGGGTCATAGGGTTTTCAGCCCATCAACTTTGCGCATCGAGCGGCGCGGTTCTCGACAAGGTCCACAAGACGCCGTGTCGAGGGCCGGTTCAAGGTGACGATCTCTTGTTCTTCGGCGGCAGCAGTGAAGGCTTGAGGAGCACGCTCGCATAGCTCGGCGACTCGCGCCGTCAGCCACTCCTCGTCGAGGCCCATCCGGCTCGCAGTCTTCGGCCACGGGTTCCGGTAGTTCACGAGCTCGTACCCGTCGCCGACCTTCATCGCCAGCCGAAGATGGCGCTCGTTCTCGTAGGGAAGGGCCGAGGTGAGATCGTAGAGCGGTGCGAGGCGAACCTGTCGACCCGCGAGCAGCAGCGAGTAGTTCTTGGCGTGCGCATCGGTGCCGGCGATGATCCAGTTCCAGATCAGGGCGTCCGCGAAGCGCCGGACGTTCGTCTCCGCCGCCTCCGCGGGCATCGCGGCTCGAATGAGGCGCGCGATCTCAGCCGGGCCGGGTCCACCTTCGGACTGATACTTGTGCTCGGGCGCCACGCTCAGCGCCTGGCACAGGTCCTCCTGGTGGACTCTGCCCACTCGGCCATCGCTCCGGAGCCGGTCGTAGCGAGTGATGACCACGGCGCTCTCGGCCCCGAAGCAGGCGACTCGGCTTTCCGCAGCGATGAGGCCGACCCGAGATGCCGCGTCGAGACAGAGGTGCTCGGTGAGCTCCTGGTCGCGGAAGCCCTCGATGGGAGGCTTCAGGATGTGCGTCGTTGGAATGCGTCCGGATGGCACGCCCCAGCGATCGTCGTCGAAGAGCAGAGCCGTCTTCCGTTGGCGGCCGGCCAGGCTGAACTGACCCACGAAGGCCCGGCTTCGTTCGACGCGCTCGTCACCGAGCCATGCCGTCGCATCAGCTCGGAGCAGCCGCAGACGCACTTCAACGTCGGCCGCGGTCAGCCATTCGACCGAGCCAGTATCGGCCATGAGGCTCTCGATCCGGTTGGGCGGCACGAACTGCACACCACCGGCGCAGTCCTCGCCGATCGGGGTTCCGAGCAGCGAGAATGGGTTGACCGACGAGACGCCAAACTCCCTCGCCCAGCGGCGCAGGACGTCCACGTCATCCGGCAACAGCCCCCACAACCAGGGCGAGACGGTCGCGTGGCCGTGCGACCGCTCCTGGACCGGCATCGAGAGCGACAGGGGCGTCGGGTCGCGTTCATCCTGGTAGGCCGCGTCGTACTCGAAGCGCAGCCGTCCGTTCGTGAGGCGGGCGAGCGTCCCGACGGGGCGACCATCGAGCAGGACTCGGAGCTCGGGGGTCATCGGCGATGCTGCTCGAGCAGCTCGTCGAGGTCCATGTTGCTCGAGGCCATATCGCTGGAGGAGCCGCCCCGGACGAAATCCAGCGGCAGTCCGAGAACGTCCAAGAGCCGCAGCACCGTGTCGAGGCTCGCCCCACCAGTCTCTCTCTCGAAATCCTGAACCCACCTCCGGGAGACGTCGATTCGTCGCGCCAGTTCATCTTGGCTCAGCCGAAGCTCCCGGCGACGGCCCCGCGAGGCGGCAACGATCTCGTGAAGCGTCAGGCTCGTCATGGGCGTTGTCCTTGGTGATGGCCGGGTCTCACCAGTGATGCTCCCTTTATGTCGCATCATACCGTTGCACCCTTTACGGTGCATCATACGGTTGCTTCCTTTACGTGTCAACCCATGCAGCTGTG
>JAZDHM010000093.1:0-8712 GCA_043805935.1 Actinomycetota bacterium | reverse complement strand
AGCGACTCGGCGCACGCCTTGCGCCACCCGGCGGCGGTCAGCCCTTCGACCAGGCTGGCGGACTGATCCTCGAGGGTGCGGTTGACGTCGCCCCATGAGGGGAGCAGCGCCCGATCGATGGCTTCCTCCAACAGGGCGTGGCGGGTGTGGAGGGGACGGCCCCTCTGCCCCTTGAGTTCGAAGGTCGCCGCCAGGGCGTTACGGAACCGGTCCCGGCCGTACTGGGGGACGTCGATCAGGCGTTCCAGCCGGCGCAGGGTGGGCACGTTGGCCGAATCACCCTCCGACTTCCACCGGGCGACCTCGTCCTTGGCAGCGCGGGCCATCTTCTCGGCGGAGTCCCGGTAACCGAGCACCGACGCCTTGCGCAGCTCGAGCTGCACCATCTCGTCGTATTCCGCCTGGGTGGCGGCGAGCAGCGCCGCCCACCTTTCCCGCTCGTCCTCGGTGAACCCGGCCCGCTGCGGCAACCCGTCCCAGAGGGCCTCGAGGACGGCCAGGCCGTCGAGGCATCCCTTGGTGGCGCCGGCGATCTGGGACAGCCGGTTGATGACGTAGCGCGGGCTGAGCCCGGTCATCCCCTCCTCCGGCGACTTCTCGTGGAGGGTGGCTGCGTCCTCGGCGCCGCCGTGGCTCCCGAACCGGCCGTCGTAGAGGTGCAGCTTGCGGATCAGGCCCGGCATCCCGCCCCCGGGGTGGGCCAGGCGGGTCAGCACGGCGAAGGTCGCCGCGGTGTGCATGGCCAGCGGCGAGACGTCCCGCCGGCCGAGATCCGCACCGGCGAGCATCTTCTCGTAGATCCGGATCTCGTCGCGGACCGAGAGCACGAAGGGCACCTTCACCACCACGAGACGGTCCAGCATTGCCGCGGCACGTGGGTTGCCGACCAGCTCCTGGTATTCGGCGAGGTTGCTCTGAGCGATGACCACCTCGTCGGCGTACATCGTTCCCGGGCCGCTCGTCTTGATGATCTGTTCCTGGCTGAGGCTGAGGAGGACGGCGAGGAAGCGCTCGTCCATCTTGAAGACCTCGAGCAGGTCGGCCATGCCACGGTGGGCGGCGTTGAGCTCCCCGTCGAATTGGTAGGCGCGCCGGGTGGACGACGGGTCGGCGGGGTTCAGTTGGGTGAGATCGACCTCCCCGACGAGCCGGGTGAGGTCTTCCGAGCGCGGGTCGGTGGCGACGAAGGTCCCGAACCCCAGTCCGTGGGCGATGGAGTAGTAGACGCGCTCGACGGGCACCCGGCTGATGTCGCCCTTGTAGGTGGTCTCGAGCATCCAGCGGACTTCGGGGTTGAGGTCGCCCTCGATGTAGACCCCGGCCTCGTCCCTCAAATCCTCGGGGATCATGCGGAGGGGATCCTCATGCATTTGTGAAGCCTTTACCGCGTAGACCCGTCCGTCATCGGTGCGGGTATATGCCTCGAGACCCCGCTTCATGGTGTTGACCAGGGTGGACTTGCCCGACCCCGGGGGCCCGACCAGCAAGAGGATGCGCTTGCGGACGTCGAGCCGGCGGCCGGCGGCGCGGAAGTAGTCCGCCACCTGCTGGATCACGTGCTCCTGGCCGAACAGTTCGCCCTCGAACAGGTCGAACCGTTCCTCACCGTCGGGGCCGACGGAGATGCCATCGGCCTCGATCATGTCGGAGATCAGGGCATGGGAGAGTCTGGCAAGGCGGGGGTCCTCGGCCACCATCTCGAGGTACTTGGCGAAGGTGACCTCATCGGTCGCCTCGCCCACCCGGGCCTTGATCTGTTCGAGCAACTGCTTCGGTTCCATGTCATTCCTGACGTCGGACTGGCCCAAGCGTAGAGAGCGGGAGGCCCGCAGGCCTCCCGCTCTCCATCATCAGGTTCCCGGCAGGGCCGGGAAGGTCTGCCTCTGGGCTACATGTGGCCGAAATCGACCCCGAGGGCGTTGGCAAACCCGAAGAACACCAGCGCAGCGCCGGCGATCAGCGTCATCCATCCGACGAAGGCCTTGAATCCCCGGTTGTCGGAGATCAGGGCTGCCGAGATGAAGTGGAGCAGGAACACGACACCTGCCACCAGGGCGCCGAAGCCGTACTGAGCGGGCGTCAAATCCGCCCGAACCGAGTCCGCGAAGTAGAAGTACGTGAAGAAGCTTCCGATCGCGAACAACAGGGCGAACATTCCGTACGTGCGGTCCTGTGACGACTCGTTCCACGCGTTCGACGCGGCCAGGAGGCCGAAGATCGCCGCGAAAGCGAGCATCGAGCCAGCGACAGCGTCGCCGCCGGCTCCGCCTGTAAAGGCGAACCAGATCCCGAACATCAATGATGCGGCACCCAGCGCGTACGCGGTGGTGCGGGACTCAGTGACCCCGCCCCAATACCAGCCGTACGTCACCAAGATGGCGCCGAGCAGGATAAGTGCTACGTCCACTAGGGATCCTCCTTGTTGTGGGCGTTTCCCCTTACGAGGTTTAGACCCCCACCGCGCGCCCTGGGTGACGGCCGGTTACGGGGTTTTTTTGGCGTCCCGGGGACCCGGATTCCAGCCTTTTCCTGGCCCCGGGTCGCGATTTCTCGCACAAGATCGGGGGGACCACCCCCCAGAGACCAGGCAGTCGCCCCCACATCGTCTGCCTGGCGGTGAGCGGTCGGCGGACAGCACTATCCGGCTGGCGTCTGGGTCTCTCGTCTGCCCTCTGCCGTCTGGTTCTCCCGACGGGCGGGGGGCAATGGGGAAGGTATCGGCGTACCCTGTGCGCATGGCCTCGAAGAAGAAGTGGTTCGGCCTGGCCGCACTGGCTGCCTTCATCGCCGCCGTCGTGTTGCGCCGCAAGCGGGAGACACCCGAGGGGCAAGGCACGCACGGCACGATGGACACCTAGTCGCGCACGGCGCACGCTCGGTCATGACCGCGGCGCACGCGGAAAGAACGCCGACGTCCGCGCCGCGTACTCCGCGTAGGCGGGTCGGCGCGCCGCCATGTCCCGCTCGAGGAGGGTGACTCCGCTCACCCGCAGCAGCAGGATGGACATGACGGCCGGTCCGACCGCCGTCCACAGGCTCCGGGGATGGGCGACGGAGACGAGGAACAGGCCCCACCACACGGTGAAGTCACCCAGGTAGTTCGGGTGGCGGGTGTATCGCCACAGGCCGCGATCCATGACTCTGCCGGCATTCGCCGGATCTGCGGTGAAACGCCGAAGCTGCAGGTCTCCGGTCGCCTCGAAGAAGAGCCCGAGCCCCCATACCGCCACACCCGCCCAGGCGAGGACGCGAGGCCGGCCGCCGTCGACCATGCCCATCTGGACGGGGAGCGACACGACCCACATCAGCCCGGCCTGCGCCAGGAACACGGTCCCCAGGCTGACGATTCCGAAGCGCCGCCCCCAGCGGCGCCGCATCGCCTGATACCTGCGGTCTTCACCGTGGCCGAGGTTCCTCGTTGCGAGGTGCGCCCCGAGGCGGATCGCCCACACGCTGACGAGCACGGCGAGGGAAAGCCCGCGGCTGCCCGGGTGGTCCGCCCGGAGATACGCCACCCACGAGACGATGGCGAACGAAGGCCCCCAGAACGGGTCGACGATCGAGGCGTCGCGCACGCCGAGGCTCACCAGCCAGAGCAGGAAGAACGTCCCCGCGGCGACCGCCGCGGTCGTGACCAGGACCACCGTCATCGGACGGCGTAGCCCCGTTCCTCCGCGGCGGCGGCGATCCCTCTCGCCATCCGGGGGAAGACGATGCGGTGTGCCGGCAGCATCCCGTACCAGTAGAGGCGGCCGAAGATGCCCCGCGGCTTGAACCAGGCGGTCTGGATGAGATCGGCTCCGAACTCCGTCTGGTGCGTGTCCCACTCGATCCAGGCGTCACCGGGGACGCGCATCTCCGCACGGAGTCGGAGACGCCGGCCCGGCTCGACGTCCTCCACCCGCCAGAAGTCCACAGCCTCGCCGACGCGCACTTCGGTGGGATGGCGCCTGCCGCGGCGCAGCCCGACGCCTCCCACCAGACGGTCGAGGAGACCTCTGATCCGCCACGCCCAGTCGAGCCCGTAGTAACCGGCGGTTCCTCCGATGCGGCAGAACGCCCAGGCGAGATGGCCGGCGTCGGTGTCGGTCGGCACGACCTGGCGATCCATGTAGATGACGCCGCCGACCGATTCCGGATCTTCGGGGCGGAAGGGCGTAGGGCGCGACTCGGCGTCGGTCCACCGGGTGATCACCCCGCCGGGGAGGCGAGACAGGGCCCGGCGGAGAGCTACCCGCAAGGGGGTCGGTTCGACCTCGGCCACGTCTTGGGCGGTGCTCACGACCGCGTCCGAGCGGAGGTGCTCCACCAGGGGCCGGGCGGTCCGCGGTGGAAGGGGGGTGACCAGGCCGATCCACAGCGCCGACAGGCGGGGCGTGTTCACCGGCATCGGGATCACCACCCGGCGGCGCAGACCGGCCTCCTGGGCGTAGACGTGCATCATCTGGCGATAGGTGACGACGTCGGGTCCACCCAGTTCGACGACCCGGGCGCTAGGGGCGGAGTCCGTCAGGGCGGCGACCAGCACGTCGAGCACGTCGCTCACCCCTACAGGCTGGCATCGGCTATTGGTCCAGCGCGGCGGTGCGGCCACCGGGAGCACCTCGGTGAGGTAACGGAGCATCTCAAAGGACAGCGATCCGGATCCGATGATCATCGCCGAACGCACTTCGGTGACCGGGGTCGCTCCACCGGCGAGGATCCGTCCCACGTCGTGGCGGCTGCGGAGATGCCGGGCGTGTCTGGGTCCCCCGTCGCCCAACTCACCGAGGTAGATGATGCGGCGCAAGCCGGCGTCGTCAGCCGCGAGCCGGAAGTTGGTGGCGGCCACGCGGTCCAGCCGGGCGAAGTCCTTCCCGGCTGTCAGCGAATGCACCAGGTACAGCGCGGCGTCGCAGCCGCTTGCCGCCTCCTTGAGGGAGGACGGGTCGAGGACGTCTCCCTCGACCACTTCGACCCGGTGCCGCCAGGGATGGAAGGTGAGCTTGGCCGGGGTCCTGGCGAGGCAGCGGACCTCGTGTCCGGCGTCGAGGAGGAGCGGGACGACACGTCCGCCGATGTAGCCGGTGGCTCCGGTGACGAGGACGCGCATGGGCGCGCGAATCTAGGAGAGAAGTAAGAGCTATGAGCCGTGGGGTATGAGTCGTCAGTCGTCAGTCATCAGTCGTCAGCCAGACGGAGCGTCTGGCGGGCAGCGGGCAGCGGGTAGCGGACGTCGGTCATCGGGTAACGGTTTCTCCTATGTCAAGCGGCCCGGGTTTGGGCGTCGTTGAGCATGGTTCGGTAGACGACGTCGGCGAGTCGGCGTTTGAGGGCTCGTAGTGCCTCGGGTTTGGTGTTGCCTGCTGCGAGTCGGCGGGTGATGAACTGCTGGGCGGGTGGGTGGACTCGCATCTGGGTGATGGCGATCCGATGCAGCGCGGCGTTGGTCTGACGGTTCCCGCCCCGGTTGAGCCGGAACCGCTGCGTGTTTGCGGACCATACGGGTATGGGTGCGACCCCGGTCCACATGGCGTAGGCGTCACGGCTGTGGAACCGGGTGATGTCAGCGGTTTCTCCGACGAGTTTGGCTGCGGTCAACGCCCCGCAGCCGGGCAGGTTCAGCAGCGATGGGGCAATGACGGCGACCCGTGTGGCAATCTCGGCTTGGAGCCGGTTGGCCTCGGCGGTGAGGTGGCGGATCCGGGTCACTTCGGCTCGGGCCAAGGTGGCGACCACCCCGTGATCGGCCTCGAGCAGCTTGTCGATGTGGCCGAGGATCACCAGCCGGTTCAATGAACCCGCTGGCGGGTCGAACCCTGGTGCCAGTTCATGGAGCCGCCACCGCAGCCGATTCTGGATGGCGGTGCGCTCCCTGATCAGGTTCTCCCGATAGTCCCCGAGCAGCTTGACCTCCCGGGCCGGCCCATCGAGACGGGCCACCGGCAGATCCGGTTCCCGCAACGCGGCCCGGGCCACCGCCAAAGCGTCGATCGGATCGGACTTACCCCGGGTCCGGGCACTCCGGCGGGTGGCGGCCATCATCTTGGGCGGAACCCGCACCACCGACTCACCCGCCGACACCAGCTCAGCCTCGAACCGGCGGGACAGATGCCGGCAATCCTCCATCGCCCAGCGACGCTGATCCCACCCCCCCGCCCATCGCAGCGCCCGCAGATGACCCACCGGGATCGCCGGCACCGTCACCGACGCCACTTCGGCGCCCGCCTCATCGGCGGCCACGATCGTATGGCTCCGCTTGTGGGCATCCACCCCCAAAACGACCATCATGATCCCTGCTCCTCTCACTCGAGGGGTGCTGCAAGGACCGGTCGGTGGGCAAGCCTCAGTAGAGGCCAGTAGGCCAAACTCCTATCAAGCCACGCCGGCCGGTCCGGCGCGTCCGACCGGCCGCAAAACCGTTACCAGCCACACCAGGGCAGCACGGGTATGAGCGAACCCGCCGAACCGACAAGACAATGACACTGAGGCAACGGGTAACGGTTAACGGGCAGCGGGCGTCGGCCCTTCAGGGCCGTCCTCGCACGGCCGATGATTCGGCTGTGAGCGCTTCACCGGCCCGCCCCGTCAAGGCGTGCCATCTCATCCACGACCTCGGCCCCGGGGGGGCCGAGCACGTGCTCGTCGACCTCGCCTCTGTGGCGGCCGAGGCCGGGATGGAGATGTCGGTGGTCAGCATGATGCCGCTTGGCGCCCTCCGGTACCCACAGAGGCTCCGGGAGGCCGGTGTCGACGTGAGGTCGCTCGAATTGAGGGCATGGTGGGACCCGCGAGGGCCGCGGCGTCTCTCCGGGCTCATCGCCGACCTCGTTCCCGACGTGCTCCACTCCCACCTCAAGCACGCCGACGTCGTCGCCGGAAGGGTCGCCGTTGGCGTCGGCGTGCCCCACGTCTCGACGCTCCACGTGGTCGAGGACCAGGTGGTCGGTCTGGCGGCCCGCAAGCGAAACTTGGCTGCGAGATCACGGATGCGATCGGCGGCGGTCACCATCGCCGTCTCCGATGCGCTGCGTGCCTGGTACCTGGCCACCTTCCCCGAACGGCCCGACCGGGTCGTGACCATTCGCAACGGGGTGCCCGCCCCTCTGGTGTTCGATGAGACCGATCGCACGGCGGTGCGAGCCGAGTTGGGGATCCCCCCCGAAGCGGTCGTGGCGACGATGGTCGGCGTGGTGCGGCCCGGCAAGGGCCACGACGTGTTGCTGCGTGCCGCCGCCCACGTCGACGGGGTGGTGTTTCTGATCGCCGGAGACGGGCCGGAAATGGCCACGGTCCGCCGGCTCGCCGCCGCGCTGCCTCCCGGGAGGGTGGTGCTCGCCGGGTTCTGGGAGGACGTGTCGCGACTCCTGGCGGCGTCGGATCTGGTCGTGCAGCCGTCGCGGTTCGACGCCCTGCCGACGACACTCATCCATGCCCTCGCCGCCGGCATCCCCGCCGTCGCCTCGAAGGTGGGGGGGATCCCCGAGATCGTCGCCCCGGGAACCGGCATGTTGGTCCCTCCCGGAGACCCCGACCTGCTCGCCGCTGCCGTGCGGTCACTCGCCGGCGATGCCGACGCCCGGCGGTGGATGGGCAAGGCCGCCCGAGAGCGGTTCGACCAAGAGTTCGACGGCGCACGGTGGGCCGGCCGACTCGTCGCCTTGTACCGCTCGCTGTCGGACTGATCGCAGAGCCGTCGCTACTGTTTCCAGCCCTGGGAGAGGGTGCGCCAATAGTCTGCAGATCCCCTCACGGTCATTGGAGGTCTTGTGTCCGCGGTTCTCAACCTGGTCCCCATCGAGTCGGGCAAGGTCGACGACTGGAGGGCCTTGCACGCCGAGCTGATGGGTCCGCGCCGGATCGAGTGGGCGCAGTCGCAACGGCGCCGCGGGGTCACGCGTCAGGTGGTCTCCCTCGTCTCCGACGGCGGCCGGCACCTCGCCGCGGTCTTCACCGAGGCGGCCGACCCGGAGGCGGCGCTGCGCAGCCTCCGTTCCTCGTCCGACGCCTTCGATCGCTGGCTCGTGGAGAGGCTCGACGACGTGCTCGGTGAGGCGCTGCCGACGACGACGATCGTGGACACAGCTCCCAGGCCCGGGCCCTGGAGGGGGTGGCGTCGATGAAGCGGCTGGGGATGATCGCGCTGGCGCTGGCAATGGCGTCGACGGCCTGCGGCGACGACAGCTCCGGAACCGTGCTCACCACGACGACCGGGGCGGCGACCAGCACCTCCACGGGAACGACCGCAGCGGCGGCTGCCTACCCGCAGTCGATCGTCGACGCCTACATGGAGGGATGCTCCCCGACGTCGGGCGAGTCGTTCTGCCGGTGCACCATCGGGGAGTTCGAGGCCCGACTCACCCTCGAAGAGTTCCTCGCCCTGAACGAGGCCGACATCGACACCGACCCCACCGCCCAGGAGGTCATCGACATCTGCCTGAGCGAGGGGCCGACGGGCACCACCGTCGCCGGCGGGGACTTCACCCCGATAACGACTGTGGAGGAGATCGAGAACGCCACGATCGCCGACCTCGAGGTCTTCTGGGCCGCCGAGATGCCGCAGCAGTGGAGCATCGACTTCCAGCCGCTCGCCGACATTCAGCCCTACTTCATCTCACAGAGTGACACGCCGCGCTGCGGCGGCCCGATGCAGCGTCAGGAGTACGAACAGAACGCCTTCTACTGCGGAGCCGACGACACCATCCAGTGGGATGCCGAGGGGCTGATGGCTCC
>JAZDHM010000092.1:0-8958 GCA_043805935.1 Actinomycetota bacterium | reverse complement strand
TTCTCGAACTCGTAGCCCTTGACGATGTCCTCGTACGGGACCTCCTCGCCATCGGACTCCGAGACCCGCTTGTAGCGGATGCGGGAGTGATCGCCTTTACGCAACTGGCGGAACTTCGGCCTGCGATCCTCGGTCGCGGTGTACAGGCCGACCGGGATGGTGACCAGGCCGAATGAGATGGCGCCCTTCCAGATTGGCCGCATGGGTCCCCGGTTTTCGCGTTTCGGGAGCATACCTGGACGCAGTTCGCAACTAGACCTTCGACCTTCGACGGACGGGGAAGCGCGTAGGGCGATGAGCGAAACGCGGACAGCTCATCTCTTGGCGGGTAGCGGGCAGCGGGCGACGGGTAACGCCTTCCGGGTAGCGTCCTGCCGTGGCCGACCCCCAACACCCCGCCCTCGACGTCCCGAAGATCGACCGGCGCAGCCTCGTGGTGTTCATCACCGCCATGGTGCTGCTGGTGGTGTTCGAGTACTGGGGGCTGCCGGAGCGTTTTGAGGGCTCCTGGTTCCACGTCCGGATCGCCGACGCCCTCGGCCCGGGGTACCGGGCGTACTTCGATCTCCTGCCGTATCAGTTCTGGGGGGTGAGCAGCCTCGTGCTCCGGGTGGCGGTGCCCCTGTTGGTGATCCGGTTCGTGCTCGGCGAACGCCCGTACGACTGGGGCTTCCGGATCCGCGGCCAGTGGGTGAAGTTCCGCCCGTACGCCCTCGGGTTCCTGTTCATGGTCCCGGTGCTGGTCGTGGTCTCGAGTTTCGGCCCCTTCCAGGCCAAGTACCCCTTCTACGACGCGGCGTCGCTCGGCGGCTGGCACTTCTGGGGGTGGGAGCTGTTCTACGGGCTGCAGTTTCTCGGGCTGGAGACGTTCTTCCGCGGGTTCATGCTCTTTGGGTTGTACCCGCGGCTCGGGTACTACTCGATCCCGGTGATGGTTATCCCCTACGTGATGATCCACTTCGGCAAGCCGTTCCCCGAAACGTTCGCGGCGATCGTCGCCGGGTTCGTCCTCGGGTACCTCGCCCTCAGGTCCAAGTCGTTCTTGTGGGGGTGGTTCCTGCACTGGGGGGTCGCCCTCACCATGGACGTCCTGGTGATCGGTCGGGAAGTCGGCTTCGGGACGCTGGTGCACCGGGTCTTCTGAGGGGGTGCGCACCCCCTACCCTGGTGCCCGTGGCCGCCGACCTCACCCTCGCCCAAGCCCAGAAGATGGTCGAGGCCGCCCTCGCCGCCGGCCGCGCCGCCAGGTTGCAGCCGCTCACCGTCGCCGTCCTCGACGCCGGCGGGCATCTCAAGGCGTTCGCCCGCGAGGATGGGACCGGGATCCTGCGCCCCCAGATCGCCATCGGCAAGGCATGGGGAGCGCTCGGCCTCGGCCGGGGCACCCGCTCGTTCGCCGAGAAGAACCCGGCTTTCCTCGCCTCCCTCGGGGCGATGTCCGAGGGCAAGATCGTCCCGTCGCCCGGGGGAGTGCTGGCACGCCACGCCGACGGTTCGGTGGTCGGCGCCGTCGGCATCACCGGGGACACCGGCGACAACGACGAGGCGTGTGCCATCGCCGGAGTCGAGGCGGTCGGACTGGCTGCCGACGGCGGCTGACCCACCGGCGGTGCGATCCGAACCTCGGGCTCACCCGCCGGCGGCACTCCGGCACGATACGCAATGGGACGTCGCCGGGATGGCCGCGAGCCGCTCTTCGGGAATCGGCTCGCCGCACCGGTCGCATCGCCCGTAGGTGCCATCGGCGATCTTGGCAAGCGCCCGGTCGATGTCGGCGAGGGTCTTGGAGATCGACCGCGCCATGGCGGCCGTGTTGACCCGCTCGACGGCTTCGGTGGTGCCGTCTCCGATCCGCTTGCCGAACCCGACGGTGGCACCCGCCTCGGGGGGCGCGGTGAGACGGTCGAAATCGGCCTGCAGGGTGGCGCGGCGGGCATTGAGATCGCGGGCGATCGTGGCGGTGTCCACGCACCGATCGTGCCATACCCCGCGAAGATACGAGGCATGGACGAGGGCGAGGCGATGCGGCTGGTGAGCCACGCCCGTGTGGCGCGGCTTGCCACCATCGATTCGGAGGGGCGCCCCCACGTCGTGCCCGTGGTCTTTGCCGCCGATGGTCGGCACATCGTCACGGCGGTCGATCACAAGCCGAAGACGACGACGGCCCTGAAGCGGGTGGGCAACGTCGCGGCGCATCCCCGGGTGTCGCTCCTCGTCGACCACTACGAGGAGGACTGGACGCGGCTGTGGTGGGTGCGGGTCGACGGCGAGGCGAAGACCGTGTCGACAGGCTCCGAGTTCAACGACGCCCTCGCTCGGCTCGCGGCCAAGTACGAGCAGTATCGCGACCAGCCGCCTCCCGGGCCCGTGATCGTCGTCGCCGTGGACCGCGTGGTCGGTTGGGCGGTTTCCGCCGCCGGGGCGTGACCGCCGGGCCCCGTTCGTCGTTGTCGGCGCCCGGGCGGGGCGACCATCGTGATCGGTGATACTTCACCGAACGCCTGTCGAGTGGGGAGAGGAGTGAGTACATGAAACGTCCGACCGGTGTGACCTGGGTGTCGGTGTTGCTCTGGATCGTCGGCGTCGTCAACGTCCTGGCCGGTCTCAGCTGGAGGAGCGAGTTCGCCCCGATCTGGGGAGTCCTCGAGGTGGTCATCGGGGCCGCGGCGATCGCCTGCGGGATCGGGTGCTGGCAGCTGCGTTCCTGGGCACGTTTGGGGACGATGGCGCTGATGGGACTGAACGCCATCAACCTGATTGCGATCTGGGTGCGCTACTCGGATCGGATCATCGTGTCTCGCGCGGTGACGCCGCTGGCGATCAACGTGATCGTGATCGCCTACCTGATGCAGCCCAAGGTGCGGGAGGCCTTCGCGAAGCCCGGGGCGACGGCGCCCTAGCCGGGGCTACAGGTGGATGGCGTCGAGGCCGCGGCGGCGGCGGATGGCGCGTTCGACCGTGCCGAACACCAGCCCGTCCACAGTGATGCCGATGGTGAGGACCACGATCATCATGGCCAACAGGCCGGAGGCATCGGAGAAGTCCCGGGCGTACGCCAGGCGCGTTCCGATCGACGGGCGCGCCACGATGATCACCAGCAGCTCGCCCGCCATGAGTGAGCGCCACGCGAACGCCCATCCCTGCTTGAGGCCGGCGACGAAGGTGGGGAGCGCCGCCGGCAGGATCACGTGCCGGTACGCGGCGATGCCGCGCGCCCCCAGGACCTTCCCTGCTCGCAGCAGCAGGGGCGGGATCTGATCGACGCCGGCGATCAGCCCGTTGGCGATCGAGGGTGCCGCGCCCAGCACCACGACGAACAGGATCGCCGTGTCCGTGATCCCGAACAGGAGGACCGCGAAGGGGAACCACGTGATCGAGGGCATGCTCTGCAGGCCGGTGATCGCCGAACCGACGGCGCGTCGCATGATGGTGCTCTCGGCGATGGACATGCCCAGGGCCGTCCCGATCAGCAGGGCGAGGCCGAACCCGATGGCGCCTCGCTGCAGGGTGGTGGACAGGGCCCCCCAGAACGACGCGGTGGTGAGGTTTCGGCCCAGCTCGGTGAACACGGTGGCCGGTGAGGGAATCACGTACGAGGGCTTGATCCCGCTCCAGACCAGCGCCTGCCAGAGGCCGAGGACGATCAACACCGCCATCAGCTTCGGCCACAGCACCGCCCAGATCCGGATCAGCCGGCGCGTCGGCTCGGTGCGGGGGATGTCCAGGGCATCGATGCCCGCCAGCTCGCGGTCGAGGGAACCGGCCCGGTCAGCGACCATGGCGGCGCACCTCCTCGCGGAGCCGATCGGTGATCTTGTCTGCGGTGGCGGCGACCTCAGCGCCGTCGATGCGGCGGGGCCGCGGCAGCGTGATGGGGAACTCGGCGACGACTCGCCCGGGACGGCTGGAGAGCAGGACCACCCGGTCGCCCAGCCGCACCGCCTCCCGCACGTTGTGGGTGACGAACAGGATGGTGCGGCCGGTCTCGCGCCAGATGCGTTCCAGTTCGTCGTGGAGCAGGTCGCGGGTGATGGCGTCGAGGGAACCGAACGGCTCGTCCATGAGCAGGATGTCCGCCTCCTGGGCGAGGGCGCGGGCGATGGCGACTCGCTGATTCATGCCTCCCGACAGTTCGTGGGGCCGACGGTCGGCGAACGCTTCGAGGTGGACCAGGCCGAGCAGCCGTCGCGCTCCGTCGGTGCGTTCCTGGCGGGGCACCCCGCGGAGCCGCATGGCGAGCTCGATGTTCTCGGCGATCGTCATCCAGGGAAAGAGCGCCGGCTCCTGGAAGACCATCGCCACGCGGCGTCCGTTGGTGTCGATGGTGCCGGTGGTGATGTGATAGAGCCCGACGATCAGGTTCAGCAGGGTGGACTTGCCGCATCCCGAGGCGCCGAGCAGGCACACCAACTCACCCTCTCTGATGTCCAGCGAGAGTCCGTCGAGGGCGAGCACGGCGCTCCGGCCGTCGCCGTACGTCTTGGAGACGCCGTCGATGCGGACCACCACGCCGTTGGGGCGCGGCGACGGTCCCGGATCGGTCCGTCGATCGCTCATCCGAAGACCGGCTCGCGGCCCATCGCGGCCAGCACTCCGTTGAGCGTTTCGAGTGCGTAGATGCCGGTGAGGTCGACTGGCTCGAGGAGGCCGACGGCCTCGGCGTCGCGCGCCGACTGCACCAGCGAGTCCGCGATGGGATCGACGGTGAACGTCATGTTGCCCCAGGCGGCGGCGATCACATCGGCGGCGAGCTCCTGCCCGGTGATGGCCAGGATCTGATCGGCGACGTCGGCTTGCGCCTCGGCGGGATGATCGTTGGCGAAGTCGACCGCGCGCACGTGGGCCCGCAGGAATGCTTCGACCAGATCGGGATACTGTTCGAGGAACTCGGCGCGCACGATGACGTGGGTGGTGACGAACTGGCCGTTGGGCCAGAGGTCACGCTCGTCCACGAGCACGTGGCCTCCGCCCTCCTGGACGAGCCTCGTCGCCCACGGCTCCGGGACCCACGCTCCGTCGATCTGGTCGGAACGGAAGGTCTGCAGCGTCTGGGCGTTCGCCTGGGGCACGACCGAGACGTCGCCCCCGCCCGTCTCGTCGAACGAGAAGCCCTGTTCGGCGAGCCACGCCCGAAGCGCCACGTCCTGGGTGTTGCCCAACTGCGGGGTGGCGAGGGTCTTTCCCACCAGATCCTGCGGAGTGAGGATCGAGGGTTGCACGACTAGCGCCGCTCCTCCAGAGGTGGTGCCGGCGATGATCCGCAGCGCCTCGCCGTTGGACTGCGCCCAGCCGTTGACCGCCGGATTGGGGCCGATGTAGGTGATGTCGATCGCCCCGGCGAACAGCGCCTCGATCGCCTCCGGTCCGGCATTGAAGGTGGCGGTCTCCAGACGGGCCCCGTCGCCGAGCTCCTCGACGAAGTAGCCCTCGGCGACGCCGATGAGGGCGGGGGAGTGGGTGACGTTGGCGAAGAAGCCGACCCGGACCGCCGTCGGCTCGTCCGACGACGTCCCCCCTGAGCACGACGCCGCCATCGACACGATCGCCAGGGCAGCGCTTAGACGGACGATTCGAGAGGCAGGCATCATCACCCTCCTGGAGGAGTCCCGATAATGTCCCGATAATGTCAACTTATATCATCGAGATTATCGTCTTCAACGATATCGGCAGATCCCAGGGGAAGTCAAATCTCTCAATCCCGACTCAGAAGGTCGAGATGAGGGCACCCGTCGCCGGTCGCCCGTCACCCGTCGCCCGTCGCCCGAGAGGAACGGTTGGACACATCACGTCCCGTGTTGGCGGTCTTGCTTCTGAGTGGCGAGATCCCCCTGACGGAAGGAGGAGATCATGTCGAAGGATGGGTGGGGATGAGCGTCTCTGCTCCCTCAGCGGGGCCCAAGCTATTGGAGCGAGTGGGGAGAGGGGTCTCACGCCGGATGGACGCGTGGCGGGAAACGGGTAACGGGAAACCGATCGGCCGCCATTGAGGCGGCCGATCGTCTGCGCCCTCGGCCGGACTCGAACCGGCGCACCCGGCTCCGGAGGCCGGTGCTCTATCCGCTGAGCTACGAGGGCGGGTCGCCGTCGAGTGTATCAACGGAGGTGTCCTCGACCGACCTCCGGGTTTCGCCTCACGATTCTTCCGAGTAACGGGTAACGGGTGACGCCCCCGGTACGATCCCGACACGATGGCGAAGTTCCCCGATGCGATCAGCGACGCGGTGTCGGCAGCGCTCGCCGCGGCCGCCGCCGATGGCTCGCTTCCCGACGTCGGGCGGATCGACTTCACGGTGGAGCGTCCTCGCGACCGCGCCCACGGCGATTGGGCGGTCAATGCCGCGCTGATGGCCGCCAAGCCGGCACATCGATCGCCCCGCGAGGTGGCCCAGGTTCTCGTCGAGCACCTGCCGCCGATCCCGTTCGCGGAGAAGGTGGAGGTCGCCGGACCGGGGTTCGTCAACGTGACGCTCGGAGCGCCGTGGTACCTGGACGTGCTGCGCCATGCCGCCGCCGGCGGTCCGGATCACGCCCGCTCGAACCATGGGGCGAACGAACGGATCCAGGTCGAGTTCGTGTCGTCGAACCCCAACGGACCGCTCCACATCGGCCACGGCCGCGGCGGGGTGATCGGCGACGTCCTGGCCCGAATGCTTGTCTACGTCGGCCATTCGGTGACCCGTGAGTATTACTACAACGACGCTGGCGTCCAGATGGACCGCTTCGCCGCCAGCCTCGAGGCGCGGTACCTGCAGGCGCTGGGGCGGAAGGCCGAGGTCCCCGAGGACGGGTACCACGGCTCCTACGTTCACAGCTGGGCCTCCGAGATGCTGGCCGACGTCGGCGACGCCTACGCGGGCTTGCCCGACGACGAGCGTCGCACCGCGATCAGGGAGTGGGGGCTGGGCCGGGCGATGCGCGACATCGAGGAGACCCTCGAGATCGCCCGGATCCCCTTCGACGTGTGGATCAGCGAGACGTCACTCCACGAGTCGGGAGCGGTTGCCCGGTCGGTAGAGGTGCTCCGTGAACGCGGCGAGGTGTACGAGGCGGACGGGGCGACCTGGTTCCGGACGACCGATTTCGGCGACGAGAAGGACCGGGTGCTGGTGAAGTCCGACGGCACCTACACCTACATCGCTCCCGACGTCGCCTACCACCGTGACAAGTTCGAACGGGGGTTCGACCGGGTGATCAACATCTGGGGGGCTGATCACCACGGCTACGTCCCGCGGATGAAGGCCGCCGTCGAGGCGCTGGGGTACGACCCGGACCGGCTGGAGGTGGTGATCAACCAGATGGTCAACCTGACCCGAGGCGGTGAGCCGATGCGGATGTCGACGCGTGCCGGGGAGTTCATCACCTTCCGCGAGGTGCTCGACGAGGTCGGCACCGACGCCACCCGCTACCACCTGGCGGCCTACAGCCCCGACACCGCCATCACGTTCGATCTCGAGGCGGCCAAGGCGCAGTCGATGGACAACCCCGTCTACTACCTCCAGTACGCCCACGCCCGGATGTGCGCCCTCGAGCGATTCGCCGCCGAGCACGGGGTGTCCCGGCTCCCACTCGACGAGGTGGATTTGAGCGTCCTCACCCATCCCGCCGAGGTGGAGTTGCTCCGCCAAGCCGACCGCCTCGGCGAGGAGGTTCTCGAGGCGGCTCGGCGCCGCGCCCCGCACCGGCTCACCGCGTACGCCTATGAGGTCGCCACCGCCTTCCACCGCTTCTACACCGACTGCCGGATCGTCACCGACGACCCGGTGGTCACCCAGGCGCGGTTGTGGCTGGTGGAGGCGTCCAAGAGCGTGATCCTCGCCCTGCTCGGCATGCTCGGCCTCACCGCTCCCGAGTCGATGTAGCCCGCCCCTACCATCGGGCGATGGCAGTTGGGATCGGCGTCGCCGGAGCCGGGACGGTCGGGGGCACTGTGGTGCGCCGCCTGGTCGAGGAGCGTGCCGTGGTCACGGCCCGCACCGGGCTCGACCTGGTGGTACGCCGGGTGGTGGTGCGCGACCCGCAGCGGGCCCGCCCCTTCAAGCTCCCCGACGGCGTCGTCTCCGCCGATGTGATGGATCTGGTCACCGACGACTCCGTCGATCTCGTCGTCGAGCTGATGGGCGGGCTCGAACCGGCCGGCACCCTTGTCCTCGCCGCCCTGCGCGCCGGCAAGCCGGTGGTGACCGCCAACAAGGAGCTGGTCGCCGCCCGCGGCCCGGAGCTGGTCCAGGCCGCCTCCGACGGGGGGGTGTCGCTGCTCTTCGAGGCAGCGGTGGGGGGCGGCATCCCGATAATCCGCCCGCTCACCGAGACCCTCGCCGGCGAGCAGGTGAACCGGGTGTTGGGGATCGTCAACGGGACGACCAACTTCATCCTGTCGTCGATGGCCGAGTCCGGCGCCTCGTTCGGCGAGGCGCTCGCCGAGGCGCAGCGCCGGGGATACGCCGAGGCCGATCCAACCGCCGACGTCACCGGGGCGGACGCCGCCGCCAAGGCGGCAATCCTCGCCAGCCTCGCGTTCGGCGTTTGGATCGCCCCCGACCAGGTGCATCGCGAGGGAATCGACCGGATCACGGTCGACGACCTCGCCTCCGCCACCCGCCTCGGGTACACCATCAAGCTGCTCGCCGTCGCCGAACGCACTCCAGAAGGCGTCGTCGCCCGGGTGCATCCGGCGATGGTGCCCCTGGGCCACCCGTTGGCGGCGATCCGCGGCGCCACCAATGCCATCTTCATCGAGGGCCCTTCGGTGGGAGAGCTGCTCTTCGCCGGGCCAGGGGCCGGGGGAGAGCCGACCACCACCGCCGTCCTCGGCGACGTGATCGACGCCGCCCGCGAACTGCTCGCCGGCGCCCAGGTTGCTCCCCGGATCCGGTTCGGCCCCGGTGCGGTGGCGGGGTTCGACGCGGTGGTGACCCGCTGGTGCGTGCGGCTCGACGTGGAGGACAGCCCCGGTGTGCT
>JAZDHM010000091.1:0-2786 GCA_043805935.1 Actinomycetota bacterium | reverse complement strand
CAGTTGGTCTTCGGCAGCACCTTGTAGATGTCCAGCGCGGTCAACGGCATGTGCTCTCGCCTCCGGTGTTCTCCGGCCGGTCCGCTCCCGGATCGGCGCCTGCTCCGCTACAGCAGCGACGGCATGGTCAGGGCCGGGTGCCCCATCCGCTCAAGGTAGGCCACGAGCTCGTCGGTCGTGGTGGCCACCGTCTCATCGGCGATCTTGTCCACGAAGCCCTCGTCGCCCAGCTCGCGGCCGCGCCCGACCAGGCGCTCGCGGAGGGCTTCCTTGAGCTCCTGCGGCATCCATACCAGGCGCAGCAGGCCGCCGTCGGCCGGAATGAACTTGCGGCTGGCGAGGTAGAGCCGGCCGACGCCCAGGAAGCCCGGCGTCTGGATCCCGCCTCCGACCATGCCGGCGAGGGTGCTGAAGGTCATGCCCAGCGGCGTCATGCCGGCGTACTCGCGGTCGACGACGATCACCCCGTTGACCTCGGGCGCGACGCCGAGGATGCACTCGAAGCAGCCGCACGAGGTCATCGGCGACATGAACATCGAGTACAGGCTGACCTGCTCGACGGTCTTGTTGGACTTGCTGTAGACGAACTGGTTGAGGCCGTCGTACATGCCCAGCGACGCGTCGAGGCAGGCTCCCTTCTCGATCGGCTGGTTCGGCCCGACCGGGTTGATCTCGTGGCTCACCTTGCCGTCCAGCCAGTTGTAGGCGCCGCACAGGCCGAGCCGCTCGGGCGAGATGATGCAGACGTGGTTCGGGGCGTACGACTGGCAGAGTGTGCACGAGTAGTAGATGTCGATCGTCTCGTCGGTCATGCCCGCCACCCGGGCATCACGCTCGTCCCAGACCACGCGGGCCTCGCTGAGGATCGGCCCGAGCGCCGCGGCGTCCGAGATCAGGGTCACCGCCACCTTGTCGACGAGGGCGGGGTACTCCTCCAGGTACTTGGCGTGCAGGATCACGCCGAAGTCGCGCAGCCGGAGGCCCGCCTTGAAGGCGTCCTGGCTGACCCGGATCCAGGGCAGGTCGCGCTGGCCGATGTGCATCACGCCCATCGCCCCGTTGATGAAGCGGTGCACCTGGCGCTCGAGGATCGGTTCGAAGTCCTTCTGGAGCTTGCGCCCGGCGACCTCGATGAGGATGCCCAGGGGCATTGATCCACCCACCTCGGCCGTGTCGAGGTCAGGTCCGACCAGCTCGATGTGCCCGTCCTCGATCTCGTTCAGTTCGCGGCTGCGCAGGTACTCGAGGGCCGGGAAGCCGCCCCGGCCGAACTCGAGCTGGAGCTGCTCCTTGCGAACGCGCTCGCCCTCGAAGGCGGCGCTGTACGAGACCGGGATGGGGATCTTGGTGATCTTGAGCTTGAGGCCGCGCACCTCGATCGCCCGGGCCACCATCCGGTCGTGGGGAGTGTTGGCGACGACGTGCTCGTAGGTGCAGATGCCGGACGGCAGGATCTCCGGGATGTCCGTGTCGGCCACCACCGGGAAGCCGAAGTTGATGGCGCCCGCCGCAGTCGCGTACTTCTGGTCGTCGACCTCGCCGAGGGCGAGCACGAAGGCGAAGACCCGCTCCTTGTTGTACATGAGGATCTTGCGCGCCTTGGCCAGGTCGCCGGGGACCAGGCCGCCGAATGTCATCGCGGCCCGGGCGGCGAAGTTGAGGGCGAGGACGGTGGAGCTCGTCTCCTTGCCGTAGGGCACGAGGTACGTGTCCCAGCTCATCTCCACGCCTTCCTCGGCCAGCTGCTCGGCCATGCTCCGGCCGCCCGTCTGGCTCGAGAGGAAGACGAGGATGTTGCGCTCCTGGAGCTCGCGGGCGAGCTTGACCGCGGCCTCGTTGGTGGGCATGGCGCCCACGCAGGCGGCGAACCCGGGCATCCTCCCGTCGACGAGCTTGATGCCCTGCGTCCGGAGGATCGCGTCGTCGGTGAACCCGAGATAGATCCCGTTGGGCGGCCCGCCGTTGGCGTAGCGCAACGCCTCGATGACCTCTTCGGCGATGAGGGTGGCGACCCCGGCATCGAGGGCGTCGCCCAGGTAGGGGAGCCACACCCGGTCGGTCGGGGCCGGCGGGAGCAGGCTCCGGGCGATGCGCAGCGGCGCGCGGGCGTCCTCGAGGGTCTTAACCTCGATGCCCGTCGTCGCCAGGATGAGGGGCAGGTAGAAGGCGGTGTTGGGGAACTCGAGGCGGGTCGCGCCGCCCTTCGATTCCATCAGCTCGGCCAACCCGGCCTCGGCCTGCTCGACGTACTGGTGCGCGCCGCGGATGGCGGCACTGGCGATGGTCTTCGACATGGTCTCTCGCTCCGTCGCTCGGGCTGTCCGCGTTCCAGCCGGTGGCTATGCGATCGCCGGCAGGGCGTCGTACATCATCGGTCGCAGCTTGAGCGCCTCCCGCTTTCGGTCGAGGTGCGCCACGATCAGCTGGGCGGCCTTCAGCGGGTCCGTCTCGAAGGCGAACCGGCCGCCGGTCAGGCTCTCGATCTCGTCGGTCACGAAGCGGGTGACGGCCTCGCTGCCGAGGATGTTGAATGGCGAGCCGAGGACCGTGGTGATCCCCGAGGCAACCGCGTAGAACCCGATCGTGATCGCCTTCTCCGACCACCAGCCGGGCGCAGCCGCGGCGATCGGCAGCTCGGAGAAGTCGCGCCCGATGCCGCCCTCGCGGACCATCTCCATCGCGACGGTCAGGATCCGGCTGTTGTCGACGCACGAGCCCACGTGGAGGACCGGCGGGATGCCGACGGCCTCGCAGATCTCCTGGAGCCCGCGCCCGGCGTGCTCGAA
>JAZDHM010000090.1:0-8028 GCA_043805935.1 Actinomycetota bacterium | reverse complement strand
CGGCTCCGGCCTCGGCGATGTCGGTCGGCGCGCCGCCTCGTGGCTGGTGACCGCCGGCGCGGTGACGGTCTGCGCCGCCACGGTCGGCGCCGCCACCGCGGTCGCCCTTCGCTACGACCCCTCCATGCAGTCCTTCGTGGTGATCGCCGCCGACGCGGTGGCCGTCCCGTCCGCCCTGGCGATCCTCGGGGCGCAACGGCTTTTCGGGTCTCAATCCGCCGCGGCCGCCGGAGCCCTTCTCGCGACGGCCGTGGTGTGGTCGGTGTGGCGCTACTTGGATCGGGTGGGCGTCGGCGCCGAGGGTCGGTGGGTCGTGGATGGGGCCCGGTTCGGGACCATCGTCCTCCCCGTC
The DNA here is from genome assembly GCA_043805935.1 of Actinomycetota bacterium. GTDB lineage: Bacteria > Actinomycetota > Acidimicrobiia > Spongiisociales > UBA11373 > RBG-16-68-21. The sequence goes on along the minus strand of JAZDHM010000090.1, from coordinate 7,676 downwards.
CTGGCCGGCGCCATGGTGGTGGCCCTCATTCTGTTCACCGTCGGCACGCGGCGCACGTGATCGCGAAGCGAGATGATCGAGTTCATCGCCCAGGAGGCGACCGCCATGGGGGGGATCATCCAGGACCTCCTGGTCGCCGCCCGCCTGCAGCCGGGCGGAGAGGTGCCGATCGCCATCACCGGTGTCCCCGAGGCCGCCGTCGCCGAGCTGTTCGACCGCTATCGCTCCGGCCCCAACCCGGAGGGCCTGCCCAGCTCCACCGGGGTCGGACTGTGGCTGTCGCGGGCCCTCGCCCGGCTCATGGACGGCGACGTCCACCACCTGGGCGGCTCCGCTTTCGAGGTGGTACTCCCCGCCGCCCTGTCCCTGGAAGAGGCGGTCGGGTTCTAGGAGCGTGCGCCCCCCTGGGCCGCAGGTCCCATCACGTTGCACGCTGTCCACAAGTCGGAACGTCATCTCGGGACGGTTTGCGCGCCCTCTAACCCTGGCGGGGCTCGGCGCAGGCGTGGGCGGTAACGGTCTTGGTGCCGGCGCCGACGATGGTGAGCAGGGTCGGGTGAACGTCGATGTGGACGGTCACGCACACGCGATCGACGGTGGCCGTCACCTCGGCCGGATGGCCTGTCGCGTCAGTGAAGGCCCTCGCCGCCGATTCGGCCGACGCCCTGCCGATGCGCAGCTCGCCTTCGCGGGCCGCCGTCCGGTTGATCCATCCCGCTCCGGTCTCTGCGGCAGTTGCGGCGACGTGCGATGCCTCGCGCCACGCGGCGCCGAATCGGGCGATGTCGACAGCGAGTCCGAGCATGAGGACACCGCCGAAGAGAAGAGCGACCAGCGTGAGGGGAGCGGCGCCGCGGTCAGCCGTCACGGCGCGACCGGTACGGAGCGATGGGTACGGAGCTGATCGCCTCGATGGAGGTGGTGACACGGCGGGCGATCGGGTGGGGCAATGCCACCGTCACCGAGACGACGACCACCGCGTTCCCGTCCGACTGGCGTGACGTGATCGAAGAGCCTGCAGGCGCCAGGATCTGAGCACGCGCCAGGGCTTCGCTCGGTTGCCATCCACGGGCAATGGCGACAGCGGCGCTCTGCGCCGCCTCGGCCGATGACTCCTCAGCGTCGATGATGAGGCCCGCTGCGCTCGCTGCGGATGCGAGGACGATCACGATCGCACAACCGAGGAGGAGATCGGCGGCGAGCACCGACCCTTGCTCATGGTTCGAGGACACGGGGCACCTCCGCTCTCGCGGCGATCCAGATCTTGCTGAGCACGGGGCCGGGTGGGGACCACCGGAAGCGGGTGACGGCGACCACCGAACGCCGGGTGACTCGCACCGTCGCGGTGACCTGTTCCGCGCCGGGAATCAGCGTCGAGATCTCGTCGGCGAGAGCCGCACCCTCGGAATCCGCAGTCGCCTCCGCGACGACCACCCGGCGGACCGACGCGGCGACTGCGGCATCGGCGGCCGACCGGGCGGTCATCGCGGAGGCGACTTGAACCATCAGCAGGAGAAGGAGAAAGGTGACCGTCATGGCGGCCACTTCCTCCAGGATGACGCTGCCGCGATCTCCTACGAGAAGAAGCCGGTGAGTTGGCCGGCGATCGAGTTCCACAGGTCTCCGGCGGCGGACCTGACCTGCGGGAGCAGGAGGGCGATCACCAAGACGGCGATCGCCGCCATGCCGAGCCACTCGATCGTGGTCACACCCCGATCGTCGTCGATGAGGCGACGGAAGGCGTTTCGATGCACGTTCCCATCCTTTCATGGCGTCGAGGACAGGGCGGACAGCCCTGCCAGGGTCGGATACATGAGGAAGAGGAGGGTGACCGGGATCATCAAGGCGAGGATCGGCCCGTAGACCGCCAGGGCGCGCCGTCCGCCTTCCGCCGTGAGCTCCCGGGCGATTCCGGCGCGGTAGTCGACCGCGAGTTCGGCGAGGGCCTCGGCCAGCCTTCCACCGGTTCGGTGGGCGTGACCGAGCAGGTCGTATAGCCGCGCGGCTTCGGGATGGCAGGTGTTGGCCGAGGCGTGCCGAAGAGCATCCTCCAGCCCGGCTGCAGCAAGCCCGAGCGTGCTCCTCAGCTCGTCAGCCGCGACCCCCCGAGCCACCGAGGTGAATCTCGTCAGTGCCATCGCAACCGATTCGCCGGCGAGCACGTGCAACGCGAGCGTGTCGGCAACCGTCGGCAGTTCCTGGACCAGCCGCGCGGCTCGGTGTTGGGCGCGGGTGCTCCTCGCCGCTCTCCGGACGAGGACACCGGCCGCGGCTCCAATCGCGGAGAGTGCCACGAGGCGATCGGGAGCGGTCGTGACGGCGGCCAATGCCCCAGCCGCCGAGCCGATCAATGCGGGGCGCACTTCGAATGCCAGGTGCCGCCTCTTCGGCCGGGGGTCAGTGCCGCCGAGGTAGGACGACAGATCGATCCGCCTCGGCCGAACGGCGAGGACGGCGCAGAAGACCCCGGCACCGGCGAGGACGGCGATCATCGAAACAGCCTCGGCGGCTGGGAGAGACGCGCTGCCCTGCGGGCCAGCGCATAGCCAGCCACGGTGGCCACGAGGCCGACCACGACTATCAACGATCCCGTTGGCGATGAGAAGGACTGCGACGCTGTCGGGTTCGTTGCCACACTCAAGGCGAGCATGGCCCAGGGAGCTACCAGGGCGACTCCGGCGGTCAGTCGCTGTTCGGTGAGTGCGGCGTCGTGAGCGCGACGAAGGCGCAATTCGTCACCAACCGACGTCGACAGCGCCGAGAGCACCGCGTCAACCTGTCGGCCGCCAATCTCCGCAGCGACGGTGAGGGTCGTGAGGATTCGATCGGCGAGCGGATCCGCCCACGCCTCGCGGGTGTCGGCCATCGCCTGGGTGAAAGGAACGCCTGGACCACGTGTCAGGTCGAGATACCTGCCTCCCAGATGCGCCGCAGCAGCGGCCGTCGCGTCGGGCAGGGACCCACCGGCAGCGATGCGACTTCGGACCGCAGCGAGGAAGTCGGGCCATCGTGCTGCTGCCCGAGAGGCGACGCGAGAGGAGCGGACCCTCGACGCCATGAACGGCACTGGAGCGACGAGCACGCCTGTTGCTCCAGCGATGGCGGTGGGAGCCCCGAGACCGGCCACAACCACTCCGCCTACCAGACCGACCACCAGAGAGGGCAGTGTCTCGCGGGGGAGGCGGGGTCGCGAGAGCGTCACCGGAATCGGGCGGGACCCCAAGCCCAGGATGGCACCACCGGCGGACAGAACGGCGATCGTCCTCATCGGTTCTTCGTCTCCCTCCGGTACAGGTACTCGAGGCGGAACGCTCCGTCGTCGACACCGGTCACGTGCCCCACCTCCTCGACGAATCTCGCCGTGGGGGTGCGCTTAAGGAACACGACGAGGTCGGCGACGGAGGCGAGGGACGTTTGCACGTAATCGACGAGCACGTTCTGGCCGGCCAACACGCAGTACCCGACGATCTTGTGAAGAGCGTCGATGGCCGAGTTGGCGTGAACCGTGGCGAGGCCGGAGCATCCGGCATTGAGCGCGAGCAAGAGGTCCAGCGCCTCGGCGCCACGCACCTCCCCCACGACGATCCGGTCGGGGCGTTGCCGAAGAGAGGATCGGACAAGGTCGCGCAGGGTGATCTCGCCGCCCCCATCGAGTCCGGCATCGCGGGTCTGCATCTGGGTCATGTCCGGCAGGTCGGCCGAGATCTCGAAGACCTCCTCGCATGTGACGACACGCCGGTCGGGCGGAACCTCGGAGAGGAGGCAGTTGATCAGAGTGGTCTTGCCAGCTCCCGGCGCTCCGGCGACGATGACCGTTCGGTCGGCATGCATCGCCGAACGCAACTCGTCTGCAGTGCTCGCCGGCATGGAACCCATCTCGACGAGGCGTTCCAGGCCTCCGGCGGCCAGCACGAAGCGACGAATCTGCACGTTCATCCGAGCCGGGTGAGTGACCGGTGGGCCGGTGATGTGGACCCGGCTCCCGTCCTCCAGCTGCGCTGAGACGATCGGGCTGGCGAGATCGAGGCGTCGCCCGGTCCCCGCGAGGAGCCGATCGACGAAGGCACGCAGCGCGTCGGTGTCGATGACCTCGGGGAGGAGGCGCTTGACGCCCTCACGCACGACAAACGTCCGGCCGCCTCCGAGCACGATGACCTCCTCGACGAGAGGATCGGTGAGGGCGTGGCTGAGAAAGGTCATGCGGACTCCTGGAGCAGTGGTGCGAGCGCGCCGACCATTCGCCGGTGCGGGGCGGCACCAGTGCGTGCCGCCGCGGACACGTGGCGGATGCGAGGCAGGATCACAACCGGGTCCAGACCCGTCCACCGCCGCACCGCGGTGCACACATCCAGACGGTGCGTGTGTTGCACTCGATTGACGACCACTCGTGGAGGAGGACCGGTCCACTCCGAGGCGACCGCGGCGGCCCGGACGACCCCAAGAGGCGTGCCGTCCACCACGACGATCGCGTTCGATGCGGCCTTGATGATTTCGACGCCACCCGGCCATGGCCCGGTGTCGACCACGACGCATCCCCGAGTCCGGGCGGCGTCCACGACGTCGAACACCGGCTCGGGTCGGAGGGCCGGCTCGGAGGGCCGATGCGCACCTGGGAGCACACTGAGTCGGCCGACGGGCCGGAGACAGGAGTCGGGGACGACTCCGTCCCCGTGGACACCGTCGACGGCATCGGCCAAGTCTGGCCGCGGCGGGATTCCGAGCCGGACCGCCAGGCCGGGTGCCTCGAGGTCGGCGTCGACAAGCACCGTGGGTTCGCGGCCCGCGAGCATCCACGCCAAAGCGAGAGACACTTCGGTCCTCCCAGGGGCGCCCCGGGCACCGGTGACGGCGAACAGCGAGGCCGTGGGACCGGACCTGTCGGCAGCGGGCTCGAGGAGCCGAATCTCTCGCAGCATCGCTTCGGCCAGGAGATCGTCGGGCAGGACCAGATCTGGTTGGGCCGACCGCAACCGGGCGGCTGCGGGGCGGTCGCCGGCGGGGTGGATCCCGATGACACGCAGTCCCAGTCGGCGCCACGACGCCAGGCGCGCCGGCGTTGCCCACGGCGTCTCGGAGCCGACGACGACGGCATCCAATTCCTCCACCCGGTCCGACACCTCGGACGGCAGAAAGGCCCTGAGCACGAGCCGGACCGTCGCCGACGTTCGAGCCGCGGAGACCAGCCGGGCCTCCCATTCCCGCGCCGAGAGGACCGTGGCGACGCGCAGCGTCATCGTCCCCGCCGGACGAGGTCGACCGCGCCGGTGTGCATGGCGGCAATGACCTGTTCGGCGAGCGCCTGGTCGACGGAAAGGAGGACGGCAACCTCGTTTCCGCCAAGTCCGCCGCCACCCACCGTCGCGTCGACGACACCAACTTGTTCGGCGATGCGGCGCGTTCCCTCGTCGTCGCTCACATAGACGTCGACCAGGTCACCGGGGCGCAGGTCACCCTGGACGGCGTTTGCTTGCTCGAGCGTGACGGCCAAGACGTCGGCGGTCGACCCTGAGGCGGGCACGAGAAGCGAGAGCAGGATCGGGCTTCCCGCGTCGAGCGGAACCGCCAAGGTCCGATCGGCCAGCTCGGATGCCCGATCGGCGGTGACCAGTCCGTCGATGGGTTCGATGAGGGCCTCGGCGACGGGGAGGTCGGCCAGGGGAACACCGGCTGGGAGGGCGTCACTGGCGATGAGCACGGGGATGCGGGCGACGGGGTGGGTGAGCACCATCACCAGGACCGCAGCGACGACGGCGAGCAATCCGGCGATGGCGAAGCGGGCGTCAACGTGAATGCGTCGCATCAGCCGTCGACCTCGACGCTGATGACGTGGGCGAGCACCACCAACCTCGGTTTTCCGTCGCGGGCGATCTCGATGTGATCTGCGCCCACCGCGGTGATGACGCCGACATAGGTGGATCCATCAGCGCTGACGAGGTTGACCCGTTCACCTCGGTCCTCGGCCGAGAGGAGTACATCGCGAATCGTGCGCCCTCGGCGGGCCGCGGCGCGCGCCGCCTCCATCTCGGCGTCAAGGGTGCGATCCATCCTCTCGCGAAGGATCCGACCGATGTGGACCAGATCGGGATGCCCGTTCGACTCCACACGTCCCCTTCCGCTGCCGTCAGGGGAGGCCTCGCCGCGCGGCGGGTGACGGTGCGTCCCTACCTATCAGCCCCGGCGGGACACCTCAAGGGGGTTGGCGAAGCAATGATTTCGCGGGCGCGTGACGACCACCCGCGTTGCCCCGCCGCGAAGCTCACGACGTCAGGCGACCTTGAACACCTGATCGTGCTCGCGCACCCGGTCCCGCACCTGCAGGCCGATCTGATCGCCAGGGCCGACCTTCTCCACCTTGTCGTGTTCGATCTGCATCGATTCGACCGGTTGGGTGAAGTCGGAGGTCGACCCGACGACGTGGATGGTGTCGCCCACCGCCAGCGGTGCGGTAACTGATATCCCAGCGACCCCGATGTGCCCGTAGTAGTGGGTGACGGTGCCGATCAGCATCTCGGACATCCAGCCTCCTTCCACCAGGTGCCCCCATTGTGGTCCACGGGGCGGGCCGGTGTGGCCAAGAACGTGCACGAATCGGTCGCTGGTCCCATCACGGGTCGGTTGTACACAAGCCGACCCGTGATCCCGGGGCGAGCCTACTCGCGCACGTTCTAGAACACCCTCGTCTGCTCGGCGGGCTGCACGAGGCTGACCGAATCGGACCAGCGGGTCCAGGGGCCGACGATCACCATGCCGACCACGGTGTCGCCGCCCCGGGCCTTGGCCCGGTACATCAGCTCGTCGGCACCGGAGATGAGGGCGTCGACCGTCGACGGGGGAAACCGGTAGGTGGCGATCCCCACCGAGGTGGTGATCGGGCGGGCGTCGATCATGCAGTGCTCGTAGATCTGGTGGCGGACGCGGTCGACCACGATCATCGCCTCGCGGGCGTCGGTGTCGGGGAGGAGCAGCACGAACTCGTCGCCGCCCATCCGGCAGACGATGTCGGTGCCCCGGACCGCCGCGGTCATGGTTGCAACGAAGTCGAAGAGCAGGCCGTCGCCGAAGGCGTGGCCGCGGGCGTCGTTGATCGCCTTGAAGTCGTCGAGGTCGAAGTAGGCGAGGCTGATTGCTCCGCCGTCGCGCCCGGCGCGGAGGCGCTCGCGCTCGGCGACTAGTTGGAAGGCACGGCGGTTGAGCGCCCCGGTGAGCGGGTCGACCATCGCCATCCGCTTCTGATCTACCAGCGCGTTGCGCAGCGATCCGAGGAGCACCGTCACCAGGATCAGCACCCCGAGGCGGGTGGTGGCGTTCCACAACGCGGAGACCGGGAGACGGCCCACCTCGATGACGCTGGCAAGCAGGCCCTGGGAGGCGGCGAGGCCGGCGACCAGGACGCCGTGGCGGCGGGTGCCCGCCCAGGTGACCGCCATCACCGCGATCACGTAGAGGAGGGACACGTCGACGATTGGCCCGGTGGCCCAGTCGAGCGTGGCGATGCCGCTCACCAGGAGCACGCCGAGCAGGATCGGCGCCCCGTTCGGGAAACGGCGGATCAGCCCGATGCGGACCAGCGACTGGTCGGGGGATTGGGTCATTGCGGCGTGGTTCCTCGTGTCCGGCGGTGTCTCTGACTAGTGCTTCGGCACTAGTCACCCCGTTCTGAAGCGGAAACCTGGTCC
>JAZDHM010000089.1:0-3931 GCA_043805935.1 Actinomycetota bacterium | reverse complement strand
CGCTTCCTGTCCGACGTCGAGGGGCTGCGGATGCTCCGGCTCCTCTATCTCTATCCCCGTGAGGTGACCGACGCACTGATCGAGGAGATCGCCTACAACCCGTTGGTCGCCCCCTACTTCGACCTGAGCCTGCAGCACGCTTCCGGACGGCTGCTCCGGGCGATGCGCCGCCCCGGCGACGGCGACCGCCACCTCGAGCTGATCGGACGCGTCCACCGCGCCGCCCCGAGTGCCGCCATGAGGTCGTCGTTCATCGTCGGCTTCCCCGGCGAGACCGATGACGACGTCGACGTGCTCGCCGCTTTCCTCGAAGAGGCCGCCCTGGATTGGGCAGGCTTCTTTCCGTACTCGCCTGAGGAGGGCACGCCGGCGGTCACCATGGCCGGCCAGGTGGATCCCGACGAGGCCGGCGAGCGGACGAGGCGGCTGCAGGAGATCCAGGAGGGGATCACCGCCGCCCGGGGTGCCGGGCAGGTCGGGCAGATCCTCGACGTCGTCGTCGACCAGGTCGAGGACGGGTCGCCGGTGGCCCGGTCGTACCGAGAGGCGCCGGAGATCGACGGGGTGATAGTCCTGGATCGCGGGGAGCCGGGGGACTGGCTCACGGCACGGGTCACGGCGGCATTCGGGTCAGACCTCGAGGCGGTGGTGGTGTGAACGTCGAGATGCTCGCCGTTGGCACCGAGCTGCTCCTCGGCCAGATCGTCAACGGCAACGCGGCCGACATCGGCACCCGGCTCGCCCAGGCCGGGCTCGAGCACTATCGCCAGTCGGTCGTCGGGGACAACATGGAGCGGATCGTCGCCGCGATCCGGGAGGGCTCCGGCCGCGCCGACGCCTTGATCATCACGGGGGGGATCGGCCCCACCCAGGACGACCTCACCCGCGACGCCCTGGCGATCGCGGCCGGCGTGCCGATGGAGTTCTCCGACGACTACGCCGAGCATCTCCGCCGGTGGTGGGAGCGGCGCGGTCGGCCGATGCCAGAGACGAACCTGCGCCAAGCCGAGTATCCCCGCGGCGCCGAGATGATCCCCAACGAGAAGGGCACGGCTCCCGGGTTGCGGCTCCGTCTCGGGTCGTGCTGGGTGTTCGCCGTGCCCGGAGTGCCCCAGGAGATGGTGCCGATGGTCGACGGCCACATCATCCCCTTCCTCGTCGCCGAGGCCGGCGGAGCCGGGGGGGTGATCGTCAGCCGGGTACTGCGAACCTGGGGGGAGTCGGAGTCGCGCCTCGCGGAACTGCTCGCCGACCTGTACGACGCCGGCACCAACCCGACGCTGGCATACCTGGCAAGCGGCGGGGAGATCAAGCTTCGCCTCACGGCGCGGGCGGCGACCAGGGAGTACGCCGATCGCATGATCGACCCCGTCGAGGCGGAGATCCGCAGCAGGCTCGGATCCCTGGTGTTCTCGGTGGGAGACGAAACGATCGAGCGGGTGGTCCTGAGGCTGTGCGTCGAGGCGGGATGGACGCTGGCGACCGCCGAATCCGCCACCGGCGGACTCCTCGCCGGCGCGCTCACCTCGGTGCCGGGGTCGTCGGCGGCATTCGCCGGAGGTGTCGTCGCCTATTCCGCCGAAGCCAAGGTGGCTCTGCTCGGCGTGCCTCGCGGGACCCTGGACGAGCACGGGATGGTGAGCGAGGAGACGGCTCTCGCCATGGCCCGCGGGGTCGCCCGACGGCTGGGGTCCGAGGTCGCCGTGTCCGTGACCGGCTCTGCCGGGCCCGACGCCCTCGAGCAACCCGTCGGGACGATCGTGATCGGAGTGGTGACCCCGCAGGGGGAGCGGGCCCGCGTGCTGCGATTGCCCGGCGACCGGGAGCGGGTACGCACCTTCGCCACCACGGCGGCACTCCACGCCGTCAGGCTCGCCCTCACCGGAGCGTGGTGGAAGGCTTGACCCGGGTCTTCGTTGCCGTCCCCCTCGACGAGGAGACCCGTCACCGCCTCGCCCATCTGGTCCGCACCCGGGTGGCCGTCATGCCGGGCCGGGCCGTGCCCCCGGAGAACTGGCACCTCACCCTCCGGTTCCTCGGAGAGATCGACGACGTGCAACTCGATCGGCTGCGGGCCGCCTTGGACGCCGCCGACCTCGGGCCGGCGTTCCAGGTGCGGTGGGGGACGCTCGGCGCCTTCCCGCGGCCGTCGCGTGCCGGGGTGCTGTGGATCGGGCTCGAGGGTGACCCGGACCCGCTCCATTCCTTGTCCGAGGGGGTCGACGAGGCGCTGGAGGTCGCCGGCCACGCGCCCGAGGATCGGCCGTTCCGACCGCACCTCACGATCTGTCGAATGCGGCCGGAGGAGGACGTCAGGAGCGTGGTCGGCGACGGTGCCCCGCTCGGGGTACCGATGCGGGTGGATCGAGTGGCCGTCTTCGAGAGCCGGTTGGGCCGTGGGGGAGCGAAGTACGCGGTGTTGGAGGAGTACCTCCTCAGCAATTAGCCATTGGCAATTCGCAATTCGACGGACGCGAAGGGAGCGAAAGGCGATAGGCGAAAGGCGAAAGGCGAAAGGCGAAATCAGGTCGACGCGTGTCTTGCTGGTGGCTGGTGGCTGGTGACTGGTGACCGCCTCGCCTGGGAGGCTCCGGACTCCTTGCCCCCGAACACCTGTTCGGGTAGGCTTCGGGATGCGGCGAAGTTACGATGGTGTGATTCCGACGAGACGTGTCACACCACGGTCGTAGCGTCGAGCGCACCTCACCGGAAAAGGAGCCCACAGGTGGAACGGGATAAGTCCCTCGAGATGGCCCTGTCGCAGATCGAGCGCCAGTTCGGCAAGGGCGCGATCATGCGACTGGGTACGGACAACATCCAGAAGATCGGCGCCATCTCGACGGGCGCCCTCTCCCTCGACTTGGCGCTCGGAATCGGCGGGGTGCCCCGGGGGCGGATCATCGAGATCTACGGGCCGGAGAGCGGCGGCAAGACCACCTTGGCGCTCCACATCGCCGCCGAGGCCCAGCGCAACGGAGGCATCGCCGCCTTCATCGACGTCGAGCACGCCCTCGACCCAGGGTATGCCCGCGCCCTGGGCGTCGACGTCGACGAGCTCCTGATCTCCCAGCCCGACACCGGTGAGCAGGCTCTGGAGATCGCCGACATGCTGATCCGGTCCGGCGCCCTTGACGTCGTGATCATCGACTCCGTGGCGGCGCTCGTGCCCCGCGCCGAGATCGAGGGCGAGATGGGCGATCCCCACGTGGGCCTGCAGGCCCGGCTGATGTCCCAGGCGCTGCGCAAGCTGGCGGGGACCATCAACCGGTCGAACACCACGGCGATCTTCATCAACCAGCTCCGGGAGAAGATCGGCGTCATGTTCGGCAGCCCTGAGGTGACCCCCGGGGGCCGGGCGCTCAAGTTCTACTCGACGGTGCGCATCGAAGTACGGCGGGTGCAGACGATCAAAGACGGCCAGGAGGCCATCGGCAACAAGGTGGTCGCCAAGGTCGTCAAGAACAAGGTGGCGCCGCCGTTCCGCCAGGCCGAGTTCGACATCATGTTCGGCGAGGGCATCTCCCGTGAGGGCAGTCTGATCGACGTCGCCGTGGAGCACGACGTCGTCCGCAAGAGCGGGGCCTGGTACACCTATGAGGGCGATCAGCTCGGCCAGGGACGAGAGAACGCCAAGCGATTCCTGCGGGAGAACCCGGAGATCGCCGTCCAGTTGCAGGCGAAGGTACTCGAGATCGTCGGGCTCGGGGGCAAGCACGTGGGCGGCGTCAGCGTGGACGACGGTGAAGTCGAAGGCGAAGGCGCAATCGACGCCGCCGCCGCCTCGAGCGAGGTGGGGAGCATTGCGCGGGGGGACATCGAAGACTGAGCATCCCGGAGTCGACCGGGGGCGGTACGATGCTCGCCTACGCGTACACGAACCACTGAAGACCTGGACGTTCCCAACCACGACGTCGCCGGAGATGTGATCGGC
>JAZDHM010000088.1:0-8149 GCA_043805935.1 Actinomycetota bacterium | reverse complement strand
TCCCCCCCGAAGTCGGCGTGGCCGGGGGTGTCGACCAGATTGATGCGCACACCCTTCCACTCCACCGACGCCGCCTTGGCGATGATGGTGATGCCCCGCTCCCGTTCCTGGTCGTTGGAGTCCATCACCCGTTCGACCACGGCCTGGTGAGCCCCGAACACCCCGGTGGCCCGCAGCATGGCGTCGACAAGCGTCGTCTTGCCGTGATCGACGTGCGCGACGAGCGCGACGTTGCGAAACGATGGAGTGGTCACGAGGAGGTGATGGTATTCGAGATACCGAGGCTTCGAATCGGCCAAGGACAGATGGCCGATATGCAGTTCGCGATTCGCAACCGGTTGGAACTGCGACGGCACGTCCTGTGGTCAACGCGACGCTCGAGGCGTCGTCGGGAAACGGAAGCGCGCGTCAGGCATCGACGGCGGCGAGGCCGTCGACGATCCGATCGACGAAGTCCTTGACGCTCACTTCGGCGAAACGATGGAGGGCGAGTTTGTCGAGCACCCTGCCGACCGCGCCGATCGGGGGCTTGTAGGTGCCTTGCAGGGTCACCTGGGTCAACCCGGGGCCGAGCGGGGCCAGGATCAGCTCGGCCTCCATGGTCGGGAACAGGAACGGGGTCCCGGTCGCCCACCACGACAGGGGCAGAGTCGTCTGAGAGGCTCCTCGCGACGGCTTGCCGACTTCGAGACGCACCGTCTTGGCGACCTTGCCCTCGCCGCCGCCGATCCGGGAAAACAAGTCCTCGCCGTGCCGGTAGGCGAAATCCGCTGATTCACTCAGTCCATCCATGAGCGCGGTCAGCCGCCGCTCCGCCTGCTCGAAGGCCACGGATACGTGGCCGAAGTACTGGACGAACATGGAATCGAGTTCACTCGGTGTCGAATGCCGACGACAGGGCCGTTCGGCACCGTCGGCGGCGCGGATGGCCAGGGCTCGGTTCGCGTGGGGCACTATGGGCCCACCCGAGAGGCCAAGGACCCGCCCGGCCTGCGGGTGCGGGCAGCGGGACCACCCGAAGTTCTACCGCACCCCGACCGTGGCGTCGAGGAACCGCTTGATCCCGGCGTGCTGGCCCGGCCCGTCAAGCCCGGCCTCGTGCACCACCATCGACCCCGCGCCGCTCCCCAGGTAATGGCCACCCCGGAAAGGATGCAGGGTGTGCGCCCGACCCACCTCGCTGCCGACCCAGCGATACATCGTCGGCAGGGTGAACCCGGTGATGCCCATCGCGACTTCGGCGAGCGCCCAGGGGAACACCGCGTCGCGCTCATCGGGGTGGAGGCGGTCGAACAGCTCAGGGCTGGTGACCACGAACACGTCCAGGTCGATGCCGTCGGCTTCGAGGAGTGGCATCGTCTCCTGCACGAAGGCGAACGTGACCTCCGAACCCTGCAGCACCACCACGCCATCGGCGGCACCCGAGGCGCCCCGCAACCGGTACAGCCCGCGTGCGGCGTCGGTGGCCGGGGCGAGGCCGAGGGCCACCCGATCGAGCACCGGCTCGGACGGGCGGGTGACGAACGGGACGATCACCGAAGGACGGGCAGCGAAGGCGGCCGCCACCATCGGCCAGATCTCCTGCGGCTCCCATGGCGTGAGCGTCACCGCGGACCCGGCAACGAAGTTCTCTTGCATCAGCTGCAGTGCCTGCGGGTCGGCGTGGGTCGGCCCGTCCTCGCCGGTCTTCAAGCCGGCGTGGCCGCACACCACCACCACGGGGCGATACGGCCCGGGTTCGGTCTGCTGGCGCATCTGGTCGCTGATCGCATGCACCCGCGACGGGATGTGACCCAACGGGGCGATGAACGCCCCGTACGAGGCACCCGCTCCGACGTGCCGACCGAAGCCCGACACGCCGGTCATCACGCCGGTGAGGCCGTCCTCGCAGATCCCGCCGACCGATAGGGTCCTCGAACCGGGGTTGTCGTGGCGGTGATAGAACCCCGCCGGGAACCCGGCGGCGGCGTCGGAGATCGCTGTCGAGCCCAGCAGGTCGGCTGCGGCGATCAGCAGGCTCCCCCCGGACAGAGTGTTGAGATGACCGAGCGCCTTGCCGAGCTGCTGACGCAGGGCGGTCGAGGTCCCCGGCTGCAGGACGAGGGCCTCGGGGGTCACCGACGGATCCACCGCCCGGTAGATCATCTCGACGTCGGGAGCCCCGGGGCGGGACCGCCTCCCCCTGGCGTCGAGCCGCGTCGCCGCCGCCCGGATCCGGCCGGCGAGGGCGGGGGTCATCGCATCGGCCTCAAGCAGCGCCCGTACCCGCTCCAGGGTCGCCCAATAGGCGGTCTCGACCTGGACCGGGTCCTTCCCGTCGCTCGACGGCAGCCCGGCGGCGTCGGCCCCGAAGAGCGGGACGAGCGAGGCGACGTAGCCCTCCGAGGACATCTTGTGGCCGCCCCCGTGCGACTTCTTGCCCTCGATCCCGTACCGCCACCCCTTGGTCGTCCGGTAGACGATGGCGGTCGGCTGGCCGTTGTCCAGGTCGAGGGCCCGCCGTTGGGCGGTGAGCACGAGGCCGACGTCGAATCCGTCGGGCACCTGCACGACGTTCCAGTCGTGGAGATAGAAGAGCTCCATCGGGTCCCATTGCACGTAGTCACCGGGATGGGCCCCCTCCCGGGTCACGGCGTCGGAGTCGATCGACGACTGGTTCCAGTCGAGGTGCAGCACGACATTGGACAGGCCCGACGTGCCGGCGAAGGCGAGTGCCTCGACCACCCGGCCCGGGGTCAACCCTCCCTCACCCTCGATGAGATGGATGCGAGGCGCGTCGGAGCCGTAGTAGTCGGCCGCCGCCACGGCCAGTCCCATCGACGAGGTCACCCCGATCCCCGAGGGACCGGTCGCCAGCTTGACGAAGGGGGTCGCCGGGGTGGGGTGGCCGTCCAGGGGCTTGGAGCCGAAGCGATGGAACAGCGGCGTCGGCTGGGTGGGGTTGCGGCGGAACCCGAGGAAGTCCTCGAACCGCAGTCGCAGCGCCTGCGAGTCGGGGAGCAGGTCGGCCGCGGCGATCCGGGCGATCTCGTCCCGCAGCCCGAGCATGGCATACAGGCCGAGCGCCTTGTGCCCAGCAGCGTAGGAGACGAGGTCGGCGTCGGGGCGATTGGGATCACCGATGTCGTAGTCGAGCACCTCGAGAACAAGCGAAGAGACGATCCGGCCCGACGAGACCGAACCCCCGGGATGCCCGGATTGGGTGAAGTTGAACATGATCGACACGAGGGAGCGATAGACGAGGTCGAAACGCTCGATGGCTTCGATGGCCGACCGGTCGAACCGTCCGTCGACGGCGTCGATCTCGATCCAGGCCGCCCGACGGGGCCCGAACGCCCTCGTCGTCACAGGGTGAGCCTCTTCCGGGAAGCCACGAAGTCGCCGAAGCCGGCGACGTCGGAGGCGGCACGGGCGATACGACGCATCGCCTCGGCGAGGTCCTCGTCGCCGGTGGCGACCGACAGCCGCAGGTAGTGCTCCCCGTCCGAGCCGAGCACGCCGAAGGAGCGGCGGTCCATCGACGCCATCCGGTATCGGTACAGCAGGAACAACTGCAGCAGCGTCGCCGGCGACGACTTGGCGGTGATCTCCTCGGGCAGGGAGGCGAACAGCTCGAACGCTCCCAGCCTCTCCAGGACGCCGGACACGTTGGGGAACACGTAGAACGCTCCGAGCGGGTTCTGACAGGTGATGCCGTCGATGGCATTGAGGGCAGCCACCACCAGGTCGCGCCGGCGCTGGAATGCCTGGACCATCGCCGCGATCGTCGGCGGGGAATCCGGCGACTGGAGCGCCGTCAGCACCCCGAGTTGGTTGTACGGGGAAATGGAGGCGAAGTAGTTGATGTTCAGGCGCCGGTGGACGAGGGCCTCGTCCCGGCTCGGGTAGACCCCCCACCCGACCCGGCCCCCGGTCCACGAATAGGTCTTCGATGCTCCCGAGGCGATGACCGTGCGCGCCTCCATCCCCGGCAACGAGGCGATCGACGTGTGGACGGCTCCGTCGAACACGATGGCCTCGTACGCCTCATCCGAGTACACGCGTACCTCGGGACCGGTGTGCTCCAGGATCACCTCGGCGATCTCGGCCAGCTGGGCGGGGCTCGCCACCCCGCCGGTGGGGTTGGACGGGAAGTTCAAGTAGATGAGCTTGGTGCGCGGGGTGATCAGACCGGCGAGGTCGGCGCCGGTGAAGTTGAAGCCGGACTCCTCGCGGAGCCGAAGCGGGACCGGGACACCGCCGACGTAGCGGATGAACGACTCGAACAGCGGATATCCCGGCGACGGATAGATGACCTCGTCGCCCTCCTCGACGTAGGCGTGCTGGGCGAAGCCGATGGGCGGGCGCCCCCCGGCGAACACCACCACCCGCTCGGGATCGAGGTCCAGGCCGCGGTCGGCGCCGACCTTGGCGGCGATGGCGGTGCGGACCTCGGGAAGCCCCTGGGGGTCGCAATAGGTCGTCTTGCCGGCGCGGATGGCGGCGATCACCGCCTCGGCGATGTGAGCGGGAAGCGGGAAATCGGGCTGGCCGAGGTTGCAGCGGATCACCCGCCCGGACTCCGCCTCGACCTCGGTGATGAGGGAGCCGAGCGCAAAGGCCTCTTCGGTCCCGAGGACGCCGACCCGCCCCGTGAGGAGCGGCCGCGATCCAAATATCACATCCTGTCCTTCCAGCCGGGGTTGGCCCCGCGACCACTCAGCCTACCGGCACACCACGGACGCATCGCGGGCGGGCGCCCGGTCCCTCACAGGGCGGCGCCGGCCCCGATCGCGGCCAGGTTCTCCTCGGCAAAGGCACCCGAGGCGGCGGCGTCGCGCAGGGCGGCGATGGGAAACAGGTGCAGACGAGACACTGCGGCGGCGAGCAGCACCAGCGCCAGCTGGGACTTGGGGATGCGGCTCCCGGCGGCGGCCGGGTCGACCACTTCGACTCGGGCGCCCGTGGCGAGCCCGGCGAACTCGGGCACGGTGATCACCACCCCATCGGCACCCATCGACCCCACCAACGCCGCCACCTTGCGGAGGCCGTCCTCGGAGACGACGACGGCCACGTCGGGCATGGTCACCCCGACCGGCGTCACCGGCCGCGGGCTGAGCACCACCTCCGACACGCTGTGGCCGGTCTTCACGGTCACCGGGTAGTCGTCGCGTTGGGACGCCCACAACCCGGATCGGATGGCACCCTCGCCGACGAGCCGCGCCGACGAGCGCACATTCGCCCCTGCCGAGCCGGCTACGACCAGGGAGACGGGGGCGGCAAGGTCGGAGGCGTGGGACTGAGGGATGGGCGTCGGCGTCGAGCGGGGCGGCAATCCCTCGGCGGCCGCTCGGTAGGCGGCGGCGTACTCGGCCACCTCGCGCCGGTGGAGGATCCCGGTGCCGAAGCCGAGCCGCTCGATCGTGGATTCCAGCGCCCGCCGGGTGAACTTGTTCGCCGGAACGAAGTAGGCGGTGCACAGCTCCCAGACGTCGAGCAGGGCGAACCCGGGCTGTCGGATCGCCTCGACGATCCGGGTGGAGAGCTCCGGATCGAAGCTGGTCCCCCGGTACACGTACCCGGCACCGTTGACGCCGACCGTCCCGCAGATGTCGAGGGGATGCTCGAGGTTCCCGCCCGGGGTCGTCGAGGTCACCGCCCCGTCGGGGGTGGTGGTGGAGTGCTGGCCCCCGGTCATCCCGAAGTTGAGGTTGTTGAACACCATCACCGTGATCCCGACGTTGCGGCGCGCCGCATTGATCAGGTGGGCCCCGCCGATCCCGGTGCCGCCGTCGCCCATGATCACGATCACCGTGAGTTCGGGGCGAGCCAGCTTGATGCCGGTGGCGTAGGTGATGCTGCGGCCGTGGAGTCCGTGGAAGGCGCTGGTGTCGAAGTACTGGTCGGAGAGCCCGGCGCACCCGATGTCGCTGACGATCACCACGCTCGCCGGATCGATCGCCAGCGTGGTGAGCGCCTCGGACAGCCGGTCGAGGATGCTGCCGTGGCCGCATCCCGGACAGAACGGGTACGGCGTTTCGTTCCGATACCGCCGCAGTGGGGTGATGGTGACGGTCACGACGCCGCCTCCACGATCGCCGCCGGGTCGATCAACTCGCCGTCGACCCGGTTGATCCCGACCACGGTGCGTCCCCGGGCGATGCGTTCGATCTCCCGCCGATATAGGCCGAGGTTCAACTCGGGCACGACCACTCGCTGCACGCCGGCCATCGCCCGGCCGATGGCGGTCTCCGGCACCGGCCACAGGCTCTGCACCACCAGACCCGACACCCGGGCGCCGCGTGACCGTGCCTCGGCGACCGCGGCTCGCACCGCTCCCCCGGTGACCCCGTAGCCGAGCACGAGGGTGTCCGCCGACTCGTCCAGGTCGCCGTCCACAAGCTCGATCTCGCCGCGATGCTCCTCGATCTTGTCGGACAGGTGGCGGTTGAGGGCGTCGACCGTGGGGAGGTGCTTGGTGATGTACCCCCCGGCGTCATGCGTCGACCCGGTGAAGCGAACGGTCGAGCCGCGGCCGAACTCGTGGAGGGGCGGTACCTCATCGGACGGGGCGTACCGGTAGGGGGGTCCGCCGTCACCAACCATCCGATCCCGCACCGCGATCGGCGGATACGACGCCAGATCGACGGTGGTCAGCGTCGTGGCCAACTCCTTGTCGGTGAGCAGGAACACGGGACAACGGAACCGCTCAGCCAGGTCGAACGCCCGGGCGGTGAGCCAGTACGACTCGGTCACCGTCGAAGGGGCCAGCGCGATGATCGGAAACCCGCCGGCCGTGCCCCAGCGCACGAATTGGACGTCTCCCTGGGCGACCGTGGTGGCGCCGCCGGTGGCCGGCCCGAGGCGCTGCACGTCCACGATCACCAGCGGCACCTCGCCCATCACGGCCAGGCCGATGTTCTCGCTGTACAGGCTGATCCCCGGGCCGCTGGTCGCGGTCATCGCCCTGGCGCCGGCCAGGGTCGCTCCGATGCACATGCCGATGGAGGCGATCTCGTCCTCACCCTGGATCGCCACGCCGCCCATCCTGGGCAGCTGGCGCATCATCGCCATCAGGATCGACGACGCCGGGGTGATCGGGTACCCGGCGAAGAACGTGCACCCGGCGTCGAGCGCCCCGCGCACGATCGCCGTGGAGCCGTCGATGTATTCCCCCAAGCGCCGCCTCCCTCGCAGCCATTGTCCGCGTGCGGCCATCCGTCAGGTAGGGACCAACGGCCCCGTCGGCACGCCGACTCGCCCGGGATCGGTACAGTTCCCCGACCCCGAGGAGGCCACCGGCTCATGCCCCGCCCGATCCGCTACGCCACCCCCATCTGTCTCATGCTCACCGGGCTCGCCGCCCTGGGCATCCTGCTCGGGTTCCTCACCGACGAGGTGATGTATCCCATCGGGTTCCTGCTGCCCACCGTGGCGTACGAGGCGTACCGCACCGAGGGACCATCGACGCGGTGGGCGTCGTGGACCATGGCCGCCCTCATGGTCGCCCTGGTGGTCGTGGCGGCGTTCGGGGTCGAGTTCGACCTCCGCCGGCTGTTCGGGGCCGACAGCGCCTCCGTCGGAGGCCAGACCGTGCCCCTGGGAGACGTCCAGGCGGTGTTCCCAGCGGCGTTGGCGCTCCTGGCGGCGGTGCTGTGGACCCGTACCCGCGGGATCTACACCAGGTGGCTGGCGGCGGTGATCTTCGTGACCGCGGCGGCGATCGTGTACCTCACCGCACCCGACTCGTTCGGGGACGTCTTCAACCAAGTCGGCTGACGCCCGGCTCTCCGACGGGTATCTTGAGACGCCCGGGGCCATGAACCGCAGCAGAAACACACTCATCTGGATCTGGCTGGCCACCACCGTCGCCGTGGCGCTGGTGGCCGTGCTCGTCTATCGATCGGTCACCCGGGTCCCCGACCTCGCCGGCCGCACCGACCCCCAGGCGATCTGGGACGACCCGACCGTGCTCTTCAACGATCCCGGGATCCTCGGCACGGCCGTGGAGATGCAGGTGACCGAGGCTGTCCGGTCGTGCATGGAGGCGAGCGGTCAGTCCTTCCGTGGACCGGCGGTCGCCGGGAGCATCTATGACCTGCTCGACCCGGCCAGGGAGGGGTACGGTGTCGCCACCGGAGGCGACACCCCCCGACCCACCCTGGGCAGC
>JAZDHM010000087.1:0-2405 GCA_043805935.1 Actinomycetota bacterium | reverse complement strand
TCGGTTCAGTTGTCGGGCGGGAGAGTAGAAGCTGCCATTCACGATGCGCAATTCGGCTCCGGGCCCCAGGGCTACAGGCGTCGGGGCCCCGGTCGACCGCCCGCCGGCAGATGTCCCGACTGCGGTCCGCGAAGACCGGCGGTGGACATATCGCGGTGAAAGGGTCAGACTGAGTGGTGCGGGGGCATCGGCGCAGGGGACCGACCACCACCGTCCCCGAGAGCGCACCCTCGCCGGGCGTACTCGACCGGACCTACCCCCGGTCGAGGTCCGGCGACGACCGACGACACCTGGCCCGTCGTCGGCCCCTCAGGGTCGACGCCGCGCTGGTGCCCCCGCTTTTTGTCGCGCCGTCGGCTACCCGCCAGCCGCGATCACTCGCCAGATTTCCACGAGGGTTCAACTCGTGGTTTCGGTCTGGCCGGTAGCGGGAAGCGGGCAGCGGAAAGCGTCTTGCCTCAGACCCTCAGGATTCCTCCTCGACAAGCGTGTCGAGGGAGGTCGGATCCACCTTCACCCCGGGACCCATGGTCGATGCCACCGTCAGTTTGCGAATGTACCGGCCCTTGGCCGACGACGGGCGCACCCGATTGAGCTCGTTGACCACCGCGGCGAGGTTATCGCGCAGCTGCTCATGTGTGAACGACACCTTGCCGATGCCGACGTGCACGTTGCCGAATCGGTCGTTGCGGTACTCGACACGGCCGCCCTTGAACTCGGTAACCGCCTTGCGCACGTCCTGCGTGACCGTCCCCGCCTTCGGGTTCGGCATCAGCCCGCGGGGGCCGAGGACCTTGCCGAGCTTTCCCACCACCGCCATGAGGGACGGCACGGCGATCGTCACGTCCCAATCCAGAGACTGGGCCCCCGACTCGATCTGGGCAGCGAGATCGCCCGCTCCCACGTAGTCGGCACCTGCCTCCTGCGCGGCCTTCGCCTGATCCCCGTCGGCGAAGACCAGGACCTTCACCTTCTTGCCGGTACCCGCCGGCAGCGACACGGTTCCCCGCACGCCCTGCTCGGCCTGCTTGGGATCGATCCCGAGGAGGAACGCCGCCTCCACGGTCTCGTCGAACGCCGCGGTGGCCATCGCCTTCACCAGACCGACCGCCTCGCTCGGCTCGAAGAACGCGGCCCGATCGTATTTCGCCGTGGCGTCGGCTTGCTTCTTGCCCATCTTCTCGATCTCCTCGCGGTGCAAGCGGCTTGGGGAGCCTCCCGCCGGTGTCGTCCTGTCTCAATCAAACCGTTGGCCCTTGGCTGCTGGCCCCGTGCGTCAATCGCTCGAGCCACCAGCTACAGCCAACGGCCATAGCTGCTGCTCAGCCCTCGACCGTCAACCCCATCGACCTGGCGGTGCCTTCGACGATCTTCATCGCCGCGTCGACGTCGTTGGCGTTGAGATCGACCAGTTTGGTCTCGGCGATCTGGCGGACCTGCGCCCTGGTCACCGCACCCACCTTCACGGTGTGGGGGGTGGCCGAGCCCTTCTCGATCCGGGCTGCCTGCCGGAGCATGACCGCAGCCGGCGGGGTCTTGGTCACGAACGTGAAGCTGCGGTCCTCGTAGACCGTGATCTCCACCGGAACGATCGTGCCGGTCTGGCTCTCCGTCGCCGCGTTGTAGGCCTTGACGAAGTCCATGATGTTGACTCCGTGCTGACCGAGCGCCGGACCGACCGGAGGGGCAGGGGTCGCCTGCCCGGCCGGGATCTGCAGCTTGAGCAGCGCGGCAACCTTCTTACGACCCATGACCGATCATCCCTCCTAGAACTTCTGAATCTGCTCGAAATTGAGCTCGACCGGGGTTTCCCGGCCGAAGATGTCGACCAACACCCTCACCTTGGACTGGTCGACGTTGATGTCCTCGATGACTCCATTGAAATCGGCGAACGGCCCGTCCAAGACACGGATCGTCTCCCCGACCTCCCAGTCCGGCTTGAAGCGGGGAGCCTTCTTCTCCTCATCCTTACGCACCCCGAGGATGCGTTCTACCTCACGGCGTGAAAGCGGCGTCGGTTTGGTCCCCGACCCCACGAACCCGGTAACACCCGGTGTGTTCCGCACCACGCCCCACGAATCGTCGTCGAGGTACATCCTGACCAGCAGGTAGCCGGGGAACTGCTTGCGGGGAACAGTGACCTTGCGACCGCTCTTGATCTCGACCACGTCCTCCATGGGGATGACGATGTCGAAGATCGCCTCCTCCATGTGCATCGACCTGATCCTGGTCCCGAGATTGGCCTTGACCTTGTTCTCATACCCGCTGTAGGAGTGGATGACGAACCAGGAGCCGGGCAGGTCGTAGGGACTCGCCGGAGGCGCGACCTCTACGACTTCGTCGACGCCGGGCAGGTCCTCGGTGGCAAGTGCAGTCGCTGCGGGTTCGGACTCGGGGACGGCGAT
>JAZDHM010000086.1:0-7825 GCA_043805935.1 Actinomycetota bacterium | reverse complement strand
GCGGCCGCGATCACCGCGGTGGTGGCAGTCATCCTGAGTGCGGGTTCGGAGGAGCCTCGGATCTCCGAGCTGACCGCTCAGATCGTCCTGGGCGCGGCGGTGATCGCCGCCGCATCGGTGATTGCCGTGTCCGGTAGGGAGTCGCTGGATGTGCGCAGTGAGGGGCATCTCGCGGTCTGGCTGTTCGCCATCACGATGCGCAGGGTCCTGGCGTCGGCGGCGGTCGGGCCGGTCGGATTCCTCCTGTCCTGGATGGCCGGAGAAGGCTCCTACGTGATCTTCGGATCGGGCGCCGCCATCCTGCTCATGGCCGTGGTGGCGCCGACCGGCGACCGCCTCCGGGCGTGGCAGACCGAGGTGAGCGAGGCGGGCTCGCAGATCGTGGTGCTTGCCGCGGTTCTGATGCCCTACCGCTGATCGAGCGGGGTGAGGCGGCGCATCGGCGCGTGGTGCCGTTGACTCGGCCCGTGGCAACGGGCGCTGAAGATTCCCCGCCCCGATGCCGATGGGACCCGATGCCCCAGGCAGCTTCTTCCTGGCCCCGTTGGGCGCGCCCGTTGGCGGCCCTGATCGCCGCCACGGGGATCTCGGCGATCGCCTTCGTGGCTCACCTCGACGTGCCGTTCTTGGACCAGTTCGATCTGGCGGTGCACGAGACCGGCCACCTGCTCACCGGATTCATGCCCCAGCTCGTCATGTTCATGGCGGGCTCGGGCGCGCAGGTCCTCTTCCCGTTGGGGATGGCCGCCTACTTAGGCATTCGCCGTCGGGACGGGGCCGCAGCCGCGTTTTGCCTCGCCTGGGCCGGAACTTCGGCACGTGACGTGTCCATCTATGCCGGTGACGCGGTCAGCCAGGCGCTGCCGCTCATCGGTGGGGGCCAGCACGACTGGGCCCACATCCTCGGGCCATCCGGCTTCGACGCCCTCGGCCACACCGCGGGCGTGGCGCGGTCGATCGAGGTCGCCGGAATGGTCCTGGCCACCGCCGGGATCGTCCTCGCGGCGCGAGAGATCGTCGTGGCAGTCGGGACGCGACACCACCAACCGGTGCGCGTCGTTCATCCGCCGGCGGACCGGGAGCCGTGGGTCGCCGCCGCCTCGCTCCCCTTCAGGCACAAACGCGACGTCGCCTAGGCGGCGTCGTCGGATCTGGGTTCGGCCGGCTCGGTGTCGGACGGCTCACCCTTGCGCTGCCAGCCGGAGATCAGCACGACGGCACCTACGGCGATCAAGAGGATCGGCCACAGCCGGGTGGCGTCGACGTCCCAGGCTCCGATGACCTCGAACAGGTAGATCACGCCAACGACGACGAACATCAGACCCGCGACGAAGGTTCCTGGGTGCTTGGTCATCCGCGCCGCACCTCCACCCTCCCCATGCCCACCTTGACGACGAGGTGCACGGTCGCACCCTCATCGGCGGCTGTCAGGTTCGGGCTGACCCCGGAGGCGGTCCGGTCGAAGACGGTGATCTCCCCGATCCCGGCCTCCGCGGTGACCTCGATGGCCAGGCCGATCGGAACGATCACCACCAACTCGCCGAGCCCGATGGTTGCCTCGATCGGCTCGGAGGAAAAGGTGGCATCGGTCAGGTCGACCGTCATCGTCCCGATCGCCCAGTGGTACTCGGTGGCCGCCAGCCCGGTGGGGTGCTGGCTCTCCTCGCCGACGCCGCCGGTGAGGGGTACGTCGATGAAGACGTCCACGGCGGAGGCGAGCACGACTGCGGCGGTGAGGAAGATGCCCAGGGTGATCAACCCGCGGTGATGTCCGGTCCGCGAGCCGTAGACGAGCGCCACCCCGACGACGATGAGGGCACTCGGCAGGAGCACTTTCCAGGGGACGTCCACGCCCCCGACGGCGTCGACGAGCCACAGGATCCCGATCACCACCAGGAGGGCCCCGGTGACGAGCGGGCCGAGGCGAAGCGTTCGGCGATCCGAGGGTGCCGTCATCGCTTCGATCCGTAGGCGAACACGCCGATGCCGAGGATGATCAGGGTGAGCGGCCAGATGAATCGGCCGATCGGGAAGATCCGATCGACCAGCATCAGGGACCCGATCGCCACCAGGAGGCTGCCGAAGAGGAACCGGGCCGCCATCGCCGAGTTCTCACGGGCGGGTTCCGCCGATGCCGTCGACTCGCCCGTGTCCTCGGGGATCACGATCCATCCGATCAGGTACAGCGCGAAACCGATCCCGGCGAAGGCGAGGGCGACGAAGGAGAGGCGGATCAACACCGGGTCGACACCGAGATGCTCGGCGATCCCTCCGGCCACCCCGCCGATCATGCGCTCGGAGCGGCTCCGGTGGATTCTCGAGGTGGTGCGGGAGGAGCGGTCCATGTCGTAGCGGAATGTAGGAGGTGCCCGGACGCGAAGTCAGGGGCCTTCGACCGGAATCTCTCGGCCGATCTGCTCGCCGGATACCGTGAGGCCGGCATGGCATCTGCGCTGGTTCGACCCTTCGACTCGGGCGTCGCCTCCAACCGATTCATCCTGCTCGTGACACCGCTGACGGGGGTCCTGGCGGGCGTGGTGTCCATGGCCGCCGGCGAGGGCCTCGGCGAGGCGTGGCGCCGAGGGATCTCCGGGGGCGGCGCGGCGTTCCTGTCCTGGGCGATCGGCCGCGAAATCGACCCGGACCGTCCCTCGACGGCCTGCGTCGCCGCCTTCCTCGGGCCCTGGCTCATCCTCATCGGATCCCCCGATCTGCTCGGATCTGCGCTGATCCTCCTCACCGCCAGGATGGTGGCCGGCACGACGGGTCGATGGCCGACCCGGGCGGACGCGGTGGTCATGGTGATCGCCGCGGCCGCGGTGGCGGCACGCGCCACCAGCACGGGATTCGCCGCCGTCGCCGTCCTCGGCGTGGTGGTGGCGGCCATCTACGAACCGCGGGCGAGATCCCGAATGCTGATCGGTGCCGCCGCCATGGCGAGCACCGGCGCCGGCGCGGCCTGGTGGGCGGGGCGTTCCCCGACCGACCCGACGACCCACGGCGATGCCGCCCTCGTGCTGTTCATCGCCGGTGTGGCGGCAGCGGGGCTGTCGGTGGTCCTGCTCCGGCGGGTGGCGGCACCCACGGATCGCGCCCACGGCGGAACGGTGTCGACGGCACGGGTGCGCCTGGCCAGGGTCACCGTGGCGGCGGCGGCGCTGGGCGCCTGGCTGTGGGCAGGCGATGCCGGCGTGCCGGCGGCCGCGCCGCTCTGGACGGCGCTGGGCGCCTCCGTCATCGGGTTCGTCGGCTCTGCTTTCGGGGCTCTGTTCAGGTCGCGGCGAGCCGTTGGTGGTCCCTGAT
Organism: Actinomycetota bacterium; assembly: GCA_043805935.1. GTDB lineage: Bacteria > Actinomycetota > Acidimicrobiia > Spongiisociales > UBA11373 > RBG-16-68-21. The sequence continues at coordinate 4,522 of JAZDHM010000086.1, read as the reverse complement.
GGCGAAGCGATCGGTCATCCCCGAGACGTAGTCGATGGCGGCCGTCATCGCGTTCGCACCGTGGTGACGGTACGAATCGGGCACGTCCTCGGGATGCGCCCGGTAGTGGTCGACCAGATCGCGGATGATCGTGATTACCTCGTCGCGTTGATCCCCCACCTCGGGGCGGAGGTACACCCGGTCGAACATGAAGTCTCGCAGGGCGTTCATCGCGTCGAGGTGGGCAGCGTCGATCGACACCTCTCCGGTCCGCACCGACTCGCTGGCCACCGCTTCGATCATCGAGCCGATCCACTCGCTGCCCGACTCCCCGAGGACGTCGGTCGCTTCCGACGGCAGATCCCGGTACCGGATCACCTCCGCCCGCACGGCGTCGTCGACGTCGTGGGTGAGGTAGGCGATCCGATCGGAGAAGCGGCACACCATCCCTTCCGGCGTGGCGGGTGGGGGATCGATCTTCCACGAGTGGGATCGGATACCGTCGCGGACCTCCCAGGTGAGATTGAGTGGCTCCAGCACCTCGAACACCCGGATGCTCTGGGCGGCGTGATGCCACTCCCCCGCCACGTATAGGGTGAGCGCGTCTTCGCCGATGTGGCCGAAGGGCGCGTGGCCGACGTCGTGCCCGAGGCAGACCGCTTCGGTGAGCGGCTCATTGAGGCCGAGGGTGACCGCCAGCGAACGCCCGATCTGGGTGACTTGCAGCGTGTGGGTGAGTCGGGTGACGAAGTGGTCGCCGTCGGGGTTGATGAAGACCTGGGTCTTGTGCTTGAGCCGCCGGAAGGCCTTGGAGTGGAGGATGCGGTCGCGATCGCGCTCGAAGGCGGTCCGATACGGATCCGGCTCTTCGGGGATGGTGCGCCCCCGGGTGTCGGCCGAGCGGGTGGCCGACGGTGACAGGAGGTCTCGTTCCCGGCGTTCGGCTTCCTGGCGAGTGCGGCGGATCAGACCGCTCACACGATCCGTTCCCTGATGCGGGCGGAGAGGAAGTCGAGGGTGGACACCACGATGGCGATGGCGAGCATCTGCACGGCCGCGTCCCGGTACTGGAGCAGGTTGATGTTCTGCTGGAGCAGGAAGCCGATGCCGCCGCCTCCTGCGAAGCCGATGATCGTCGACATGCGGACGTTGATGTCCCAGCGGTACAGGGTGAAGGCGATGTAGGGCGGGACGATTTGAGGGACAACCGCGTAGATGATGCTCTGCAGGCGCGTGGCACCGGTGGCGGTCACCGCCTCGATCGGTCCCGGGGCGATGCTCTCGACCTGCTCCGAGTACAGCTTGGCGAGCGACGCGGTGGTGTGCAGTGACAGGGCGAGCGCCCCGGCGAACGGGCCGACGCCCACCCAGACGACGAACACGATCGCCATCACCAAAGGCTCGACCGACCGGATCACGTTGAATATGGTCCGGGCGACGTAGTAGCCGGACATCCCCGAAGGCAGCGACTGCATCTTCCGGCTCAGGGTGACCCCGACGATCCCGAACACCGCACCCAGGAGCGCCGGGGCCCAGAGCGTGCCGGAGGCGCCGAAGAGGCCGACGGCAGAGTCGGCACCCATGCCGAGGACGATCCCCAGCGCCACCCCCACCGCCGTCCATCCGAGTGCGGCGATCAGACGGAGAAACGTCGCCAGCAACCCGAGGCGCTCGGGGAACCAGCGCCTGCCATACCGCGAAGCCAGCACCACCCCGGTCAATCCCAGGATCCCGCCGCCCGCGGTCGTGGCCATGGCGTTCGATGACCGGTTGAGCACGTACAGCCAGTGGACCATCCCGCCGATGGCCACGGCCACCGCGGCGACGGCCGCGGAGACGGCCACATAGCGGGCGACCAGGACGACCCGACGGCTGCCACGGTCGGCGATGATGTGGCCGACCCGGCTGCCGATCGCGGCGACGACCCCGGCGGCGACGATCGCCGTGAGCGCGGTGATGAAGGTCGCCAGCACGTCGCCGATCACCCTGAGGAAGTCACCGATGAATCCGAGGGGCCCCAGCCACTCGTCGAGCTTGACGCCGACCTCTCGGAGCAGGTTCCCGGCCAACCCGACCGCGAAGATCGCTGCGACGGCGACCGCGGCCACCACCAGCCGGCGAAGGATCTTCTCCCACGTCGTGGGCGGTTCCTCCTCCTCGGGGGGCAGAGTGGCGCGCAATGCCCACCAGCCCGCCACGGCGAGGCCGAGCACGGCCCCGGCGAGGGCTGGGATGTTGTGGGCGATGTGGTCGCCGACGGAGGTGACCCATCGGCCGATCTGTAACCCGAGAATGGCTCCCACGGGAATCCCCACGATGAACAGGGCGACGCTGTTGAACGGGGTGCGAATCGTGCGCATGAGGTTGCGAGCCGACAGGAACGAGAGCGGGATAGCTGCGGCGGTGCCGAGCGTGGTGGCCACCAGCGCCAGCATCACCGTTTCGATGATCTTCTCCCAGGTCGTCCGTGCGGTGTCGGTGAGGCGCCAGCCGCCCGTTCGTTCCGTCGTTGTGAACCGGAACTGCTGCACCGCCGTGTCGGCGCGGTCGGGGAGCTGCACCGTCACGTCGAAGTTGCCTTGTTCGTCAGCGGTGACGCTGTCCAGGCGCAGGAAGGTCCCGGACGGGACGATGAACGACAACGGGCCGGTCGCTCCGGACGGGAAGTTGTGCCCCTGTATCCGAACGTCGGTTCCCGGGCTGGCGCAGGTGGGGACGGCCTCGAGATACGGCACCGACGTGTCGGGCGGTGGCGGCTTGAAGCCACCCTGCGGGCATGGGGTCATGTAGTCGAGCAGGTAGTACGTCGGGGTCTCGTCGTACTCGATGAGGTTGGGGCGGGCGAGCCCGCGGACGATCCGCACCAACGACGCCCGGCGACCGGGGTCCTTGATCTCGTCGAGGGACACATCGGTCCGCTGGAAGGCGAAGGCGTAGGTGACCAGGATCGCCACGATCGAGAGGAGCATGAAGAAGAAGCGAGCGAGACCTCGCTTCTTCTGTTTGTCGGCGCCCGTCATCCGATCCGCTCCGCGTCCTGGCCGTAGATCTCCTTGAACATGGCGTCGTCGATCAACGACGGCTCACCTTGGAACACGAGCTTGCCCTCGTTGAGGGCGACCACTCGGTCGGCGTAGCGGTGCACAAGGTCGAGGAAATGGAGGCTGCAGAGGACCGTCACGCCGTCGTTGTCGTTGATGTCCTCGAGATGCTGCATGATCCCGTGGGCGAGCACGGGGTCGAGGCTGGCCACGGGCTCGTCGGCAAGGATCATCTGCGGGTCCTGCATGAGCGCTCTGGCGATTCCGACCCGTTGCTGCTGGCCGCCGGAGAGCTCATCGGCCCGGGCGTACGCCTTGCTGGCGAGCCCCACCCGGTCGAGCCGCTTGAGGGCCGCCTCGATGTCGGCATGGGGGAACTGGTTGATCAGGCTCATCGCCGGGTTGACGTAACCGAGTCGTCCGGCGAGGACGTTCGTGATCACTTTCGATCGGTGGACCAGATTGAAGCTCTGGAAGACCATGCCGATGCGCCGTCGAATCCGGCGCAACTCCTCCTGCGGTGCCGCAGTGACGTCGACGTCGTCCCACAGGATGGTTCCGGCCGTCGGCTCGATGAGGCGGTTGATGCAGCGGAGCAGCGTCGACTTCCCGGAACCGCTCAACCCGATGATGGCGAGGAACTGCCCGGTGGGGACTTCGAAGGAAACGTCGTCGAGAGCGAGGACGCCCCCCTCATAGATCTTGGTGAGGTGCTCGACCTTCAGCACGCCGCTGGTCCTCCCCACGCCGGTGCGGCCTCTTTCTAGCGGAAAGGGGTACCACCCGGGAGGGGAGGAGGTCAGTCTCCAGTGTCCAATTGCCCGCTTCCCGCTGCCCGCTGCCCGCTAGCCGCGCGAGACCCGCCGAACTGGGAGCCGTCGGTCGAAGGTCGAACGTCGAATTGCCTGCTGGTGTCTGGCGTCTGATGTCTTGCGGGTAGCGGGCAGCGGGCAGCGTCTTGGGTCTTGCTGGTGTCTGGTGTCTGGTGTCTGGCGTCTGGCCCATGGCCCACACTCAGAGCTGACAAAGTGACGGGGCGGGACCGTTGGGTCCCGCCCCGCCGTGAGCTGCCTCGGACCGTCTAGAGGTCTTCGAGGCTGTAGCCGATGGCTTCCAAGATGGTGCGGATCGGGTCGAACTCGGCATCGTTGGTGTCGGCGACCCCGGTCCACGAGTAGGCGTTGAACGCCGCGGCGAACCCGTCGGCATCGTCGGCGGCGAACGCCTTGATGGCGTCGACGATCTGCGTCTGCAGATCGGCAGGGAAGCCCGGTCCGAACGACATGGTGTCGTTGGGGATCGGGTCCGACAGCGTGAGGATGCGGACCATCTGGATCACGTCCGGTGCCTCTTCACGCAGGTTGCGGCGGGCGTCCCGGGGGAACTCGCCGTTGCAGTCGATCTCCCCGTCACCGTTGATCACACAGCTCGTCGGGTCGGTGACGTCGGCATGCGCCGGGTCGCCATCCCAGATCGGCGCCTTGGCGGCGTCGATGGTCGGG
>JAZDHM010000085.1:0-2612 GCA_043805935.1 Actinomycetota bacterium | reverse complement strand
CGCAGCAGCGTGGAGATGCGGAACATGAGATGGGCGTCGTTCCACATGCCGACGATCATCACCGTGATCCGGGCGATGGCGTAGGCGACGACGAGGGCGATCAGCATCGGCACCGTCGGCGCGTCGGTGCGGGCCCCGGTGGCGGCGTCGAAGAAGGTACGGGTGATGATCGCGGGGATGATCGGCATCAACCACATCGACGCCCAGATGAGGGCGTTGATGGCGTACCGCCCCTTCCGGAAGCGGATCAAGCCCCAGCCGAGGCGGGCGGTCGGCACCCGTGGCGCGGTCATGCGAGCAGCTCCTCCATTCCGGTGCGCAGCAGCGCGGAGAACCGCGACGCGGGATCGTCGGCAAGTGCCTCGCGGGCACCGAATTCGGCTATCCGGCCCCGCTCGAGGATGAGGACGTCGTCGGCCCTCTCCACCGTGGCCAGACGGTGGGCGATGATCACCCCGGTGCGGGCTGCGAGCAGGCGATCGACGGCGCGCTCGATGAGCGTCTCGGTCGCAGGGTCGAGCCGCGACGACGCCTCGTCCAGGATCACCAGGCCGGGGTCCCTGAGGAAGATGCGGGCGAACGCCAGCAACTGCGCCTGGCCGGCCGACAGGCCGCCCGACCCCGACTCGAGCATGGTGTCCAGCCCGAGGGGGAGAGCCGAGAGCCAGTCGCCCATGCCCAGCTCGCCGAGCACGGAGCGGATCTTCTCCTCGGGGATGGTGTCGTCGAAGAACGTGACGTTCTCGCGCACGGTGGCGCGGAACAACTGGACCTCCTGCGTCACCATCCCGATCCGCTCGCGGCGATTCGCCCGATCCACCTCGCGCAGATCGATGCCACCGATGCTCAGAATTCCCTGGACGGGGTCATAGAGCCGGGTGAGCAGCCGCGCCATCGTCGACTTGCCCGACCCGGTTCGGCCGAGGATGCCGAGGACGCGGCCCTCGGCGAGATGCAGGCTCACATCCTCGAGCACCACCTCACCGTCGGATTGCTCGTCGCGATAGGAGAACGCCACGGAGTCGAAGTTCACGGCCAGTGGCCCGGACGGGAGGAACGCCTCGCCCGTCTCGGGCAGATGCGTCGTGGCCGCGAACAGCTCCTCGACCCGGGAGATGCCGGCACCGGCCTTCTGCAGGTCCTCCATCTGGGTGCGGATCTGGTCGATCGGATGGCGGATCATGTCGGTGTAGTAGAAGACCAGGTACACCGATCCGATCGTCACCGCTCCGTCGTGAAGCAGCACCGAGCCGAGCCCGAACACGAGCCCCAGGCCGAACACATACACCGCGATCGACGTCGCCCACAGCAGCGCGAACCCGAGGCGGCCGCGCACCTCGAGCGGAAGCCACTCGCGGTGGAGCAGGGTGAAGCGATGCATCATGTAGGGCACCGCTCCATTGGCGCGGATGTCCTCCGTCCCGCCCAGCTGCTCGCCCAGAAAGCCGAAGAAGGCGGCGCGCTTGGCGCGCACCGCCCGCCACCAGGGGATGGCGATGGCCTGCAGTCTGATCATCCCGTACATGGCCAGGGAGGCGAACACCGTCATCGCCAATCCGATGGCCCAGTGCTCGCGCCACATCAGTGCGACGATCGACAGCACGAGCACGCCGTTGCCGACGACGTGGATCACGAACGACGAGAAGAAGTTGGACAGCGTGGTCACGTCGCCGTCGACGCGTTCGATCAACTCGCCCGGCGTCTTCGTCTTGTGGAACGACATGTCGAGGTCGAGCAGGTGCTCGGCGAGGCGCGCCCGCATCTCGTTGGTGGCGGTCCACCCCACCTGCTCGGCGAAGTAGGTGGCGGCGACGTTGAGGGCCTGGTACCCGACGGCGAGGATCATGAACCACATGGCGAGGTGCAGCAGTTCGCCGAGCCCGGCGCCCTGCTGGGCGCGGTCGATGAACCGGCGGATCAGCTGTGGGTTGAACACCTGAAAGGCGATCCCGGTGAACAGCAGCACCGCCAGCACGATCACTCGTGCCCGGAGGGGGCGCAGGTATCTGTTGAGCAGGCGCCAGTAGGCGCGTACCGGGATCATGAAGCTCCTGGGTCGAACGGGCGCAGGCGCGCCGAAAGAAGGGGGTCTCGAAGTGGCGCCCGCCAACCGGTGGGCCGCGTGTCAGAGAATCCGAACGCGCCTGGTCAACGGGCGGTGGTCGGGTCCTTGCTGAGCATCGCGAGCCTCCTCGCAGCCTCGTCAGAGGTGCTGCGGAGAAGGACTTTCGCAGAGAGCGCCGGGGGTGTCAATCACGGGGGGCAATTCGCAATTGGACGGACGAGCCAGCGATGCTCTTGCTGGCAGCTGGTAGCTGACCACGGGTGACGGGTGCCGTCCCGGGGTACCCTCCGCTCGTGGCCGACACTCTCACCACGCTGATCGGCGAGGACCTGATCGCCGAGCGTGTCCAGGAGCTGGCCGCGGAGATCGACCGCGACTACGCCGGGATGGGCGAGGTGGTCCTCATCGGCGTACTCAAGGGATCGTTCGTGTTCCTCGCCGACCTCGCACGCCGGTTGGAGACGCCGCACCGGATCGAGTTCATCGCGGTGTCTTCGTACGGGGATCGGGAGAGCGAAGATCCCGGGGCGGTCCGGCTCATCCTCGA
>JAZDHM010000084.1:0-3450 GCA_043805935.1 Actinomycetota bacterium | reverse complement strand
GCTCACCTTGCGCTCGCGCACCAGGTCGGCGATCTTCTCCATGATCCGGTCGCGCGAGACCTGGTAGGGGATGGTCTTGACCACGATGGCGGTGCGCCCCTTGCGCACCTCTTCGACCTCGACGGTGGCCCGCATCTTCACCGAGCCCCGGCCGGTGAGCAGGGCCTCGCGCAACCCCCTCGACCCCACGATGCAGGCCCCGGTGGGGAAGTCGGGGCCCTTGACGAAGCGCAGCAGGTCCTCGGCGGTGGCCTCGGGGTTCTCGATCTTGTAGAGGGTGGCGTCGATGACCTCGCCCAGGTTGTGCGGTGGGATGTTGGTGGCCATGCCCACCGCGATGCCGGTGGAGCCGTTGACCAGCAGGTTGGGGAAGCGGGCGGGGAGCACCACCGGCTCCTGGCGCTCGCCCGAGTAGTTGTCCACGAAGTCGACGGTGTCCTCGTCGATGCTCTCGAGGAGGTGCATGGCCAGAGACTCGAGGCGGCACTCGGTGTAGCGCATGGCCGCCGGCGGGTCGTCGACCGTGCCGAAGTTCCCCTGCGGCTCGATGAGGCCGTAGCGGATGGCGAAGTCCTGGCCCATGCGGACCAGGGCGTCGTAGATGGCGTCGTTGCTGTGAGGGTGGAACCAGCCCATGACGTCGCCGACCACCCGGGCGCTCTTGCGGAAGGGGGTGCCCGGCCTGATGCCGGCGTCGTACATGGAGTAGAGGATGCGGCGGTGCACCGGCTTCAGGCCGTCGCGCACGTCGGGCAGGGCTCGCGACACGATGACCGACATGGCGTACTCGAGGAACGAGGTGCGCACCTCGGTCTCGATGTCGATCAGCCGCACGTGCTCGGATTCGTTGTCGTTGTCGGTCATGAGGTCAGATGTCCAGGAAGCGGACGTCGCGGGCGTTCTGCTGGATGAAGGTGCGGCGGGCATCAACGTCGTCGCCCATGAGCGTGGTGAAGACGTCGTCGGCGACGGCCTTGTCGTCGAGGCCCACCTGTAGGAATACCCGGGCGTCGGGATCCATGGTGGTGTCCCACAACTGGCCGGCGTTCATCTCGCCGAGGCCCTTGTAGCGCTGGATCACGGGCCGCCGTCCATCGAGCCCGCCCTTGATCTCTTCGAGTTGCCGGTCGGAGTAGGCGTACACCGCGTCCTTCCCCGACTTCACCAGATAGAGGGGCGGCTGGGCAATGTACACGTAGCCCGCCTCGATGAGCTGTTGCATGTGCCGGAAGAAGAAGGTGAGCAGCAGGGTCCGGATGTGGGCTCCGTCCACGTCGGCATCGGTGAGGATGACGATCCGGTGGTACCGAGCCTTCTCGAGCTCGAACTCGTCACCGATTCCCGTGCCGATGGCGGTGATCAGGGATTGGATCTCGTTGTTTTCGAGGACCTTGGTCAGGCGGGCCTTCTCGACGTTGATGATCTTGCCCCGGATGGGGAGGATCGCCTGGTACTCGGCGTTGCGGGCCTGCTTGGCCGAGCCACCGGCCGAGTCGCCCTCGACGATGAACAGCTCGCTCGCCTCCGGGTCTCGCGACGAACAGTCGGCCAGCTTGCCGGGAAGCCCCGATGACTCGAGCAGGCTCTTGCGCCGAGTGAGGTCGCGTGCCGCCCTGGCCGCCAACCGGGCCCGCGAGGCGGTGATGCACTTCTCGACGATCTGACGGGCCTCGCCCGGGTAACGGTTGAGCCACTCCGGGAAGGCCTTGTTCATCTCCACCTCGACGAACGACCTGACCTCGGTGTTGCCCAGCTTCGTCTTGGTCTGGCCCTCGAACTGCGGCTGGCGCACCTTGACGGACACGATGGCGGTGAGCCCCTCGCGGATGTCCTCACCGACGAGGTTCTCGTCCTTCTCCTTGAGCACGCCGCGCTCGCGGGCGAAGTCGTTGATGGCCCTCGTCAACGCCTTGCGGACCCCTTCTTCGTGGGTGCCGCCCTCATGGGTGTGGATGTTGTTGGCGAACGACAGGATCGTCTCGGAGTATCCCGTGGTCCACTGCATCGCCATGTCGAGCTCGCCCTCCTCGCCGATCTGATCGAAGGCGATCACGTGGGCGTGGAGCGGCTCGCGCTTGGCGTTGAGATGCTTGACGAAGTCGACGATGCCTCCCGAATACCTGAAGGTCTCGGTGGTCTCGGGAGTGGTCCGTTCGTCGACCAAGCGAATCTCCAGGCCCTTGTTGAGGAAGGCCATCTCCCGCAGCCGGGAGGCGACGATCTCGTAGTCGAATTCGGTCGTCTCCTTGAAGATCTCGGCAGAGGGCAGGAACGTGACCGTCGTTCCCGAGCGCTTCGCCGCCTTGCCCTTCTTGAGCGGGCCGGTGGGGGTGCCGAGCTTGAACGATTGCGTCCAGGTGAACCCGTCGCGCACGACGACCACCTCGAGCCGGGCCGAGAGGGCGTTGACGACCGAGACCCCGACGCCGTGGAGACCACCCGACACCGTGTAGGCCGCGGAGTCGAACTTCCCGCCGGCATGGAGCGTGGTGAGCACGGTGGTCAGCGCCGGGAGCTTCGTCTTGGCCAGCTTGTCGACCGGGATGCCGCGCCCGTTGTCGCGCACGGTGACCGAGCCGTCCTTGTGGATCTCGACGTCGATGCGGGTGCAGAACCCCGCCATCGCCTCGTCGATCGAGTTGTCCACGACCTCCCAGACGAGGTGGTGGAGCCCGCGGGGGCCGGTCGAGCCGATGTACATGGCCGGCCGCTTGCGCACCGCCTCGAGGCCTTCGAGGACCGTGATGTCCTTCGCCCCGTAGGACCGCGTCGCCTTCGACGCTGCCTTTCCTGTGGTCTTCGCCGCCACGACTCTCCTTCGCTCACCTGACCTCGGGGACTTCCGGGCACCCACACCGGGCGTGCTCCCGGTCGGTGAGCGGCGGTCCGGCGGCGGGTCGGAGAGGGGCGCCGGGGGTCTCCCGGGGCGTCGCCGACACCGATGTAAGTATAGCCCGGGAGGGCGACAGTCCCATACCCATCGGACGGGTGAAATCCCTGGTCAGAGGCCCTTTTTGTGCCTGCCGACGCGGATCCTGACCGAGGTCACCCGGCCCTCCCCGAACCGCTCTGCGAGACGCCCCACGAGGTCCCCAACGCGGTACTTGAGCAGCGAGGCGACCGCCCCGTCGGACACCTCCACGGTGAGCTCGCCACCCCCGAAGGAGGCGGGCCGGGACAGCGAAGCGAATGGCTCACCGGCCACCTCCTGCCACCCGTCCACCAGGATGGCGACATCGATCGCCTCGGGCATCCCCAGGTTTGCCAGCATTCGTTCCAGGCCGTCCCCGACCGGGGTGAGGTCCATCGTGGCTCCCATCATGCCTGCACGACGGCACCGCCGGCGACCGTCCACCGCGCTCCCACCAGCGGTACCTCCTCGGCCCGTGCCGAGGTCACGAACACCTGCCCTGCCGGCAGCCGGGCCACCAGCCGGCGCCCTCGCTCCGC
>JAZDHM010000083.1:0-3855 GCA_043805935.1 Actinomycetota bacterium | reverse complement strand
ATCACCAATCAACGGGAGACGACGATTGCGTGGAATCGGTCGACCGGCGAGGCGATCGGGCCGGCGATCGTCTGGCAGGACACCCGCACCGACGCCCTCGTCGGGCGGCTCGCCGGTGAGACGGGACCGGATCGCTTCCGCCCGCTGACCGGACTCCCGCTGGCGACCTACTTCTCGGGTCCGAAGATGCGCTGGATGCTCGACGAGGTGGCCGGACTCGGCGCCATGGTCGGGGCCGGCGACGCCGTGTTCGGGACCGTCGATTCGTGGCTGTTGTGGGACCTGACCGGCGAGCACCGTACTGATCCGACCAACGCATCACGCACCATGCTGATGTCGCTCGAGACCCTCGACTGGGACGACACGCTGTGCTCGGCGATCGGCGTCCCCCGCGAGGCCCTCCCGGCGATCCGGCCCAGCGTGAGCGTGTTCGGCGAGGGACGGGATACGCTGGCCGGTGTTCCCATCGCCGGCGTGCTCGGCGATCAGCAGGCGGCGCTGTTCGGCCAGGCCTGCTTCGAGCCGGGGACCGCCAAGAACACGTACGGGACCGGTTGCTTCCTGCTCCTCAACACCGGCGGGCGCCCCGTCCCGAGCACCCACGGCCTGCTCACCACCGTGGCGTACACGATTGAGGGCGGTCCCACCGCCTTCGCCCTGGAGGGGTCGGTGGCAATCGCCGGAGCAGCCGTCCAATGGCTGCGTGACGGCCTCGGCCTGATCGCCGACTCGGGGGAGGTCGAGGCGTTGGCCGCCGGCGTCGTCGACAACGGCGGGGTGTACTTCGTGCCGGCCTTCAACGGCCTCTTTGCCCCCTATTGGCGATCCGACGCCCGCGGGGTGATCACCGGGCTCACCCGGTACGCCACCGCCGGGCATCTGGCGAGGGCCGCGCTCGAGGCGACGGCCTACCAGACGGCCGACGTGCTGCGGGCGATGGAGGCCGATTCGGGTGTCCCCATTTCGACGCTGTTCGTGGACGGCGGGATGGTCGGCAACGAGCTGCTCATGCAGTTCCAGGCCGACGTACTCGGGGTGCCGGTGGCCCGGCCGGTGGTCGCCGAGACGACTGCGCTCGGCGCCGCCTACGCCGCAGGGCTGGCCGTGGGGTTCTACTCGGGGCTCGACGAGATCCGCTCGCTGTGGTCGGAAGGCAGGCGCTGGCTGCCGACGATGGGCGCCGAGGAGCGGGCCCGGCTCCTCGGCGGCTGGCACCGGGCGGTGGGGAAGGCGTGGTGAGGCGTGGGCTGTGAGCTTTGAGCTCTGAGCAAGAAGTTCCTAGCTCACAGTGCTGTTCGTGAGCCGACCGGCCAGAAGGTGATTTGTCAGCCGCCCGGAGGACGGAAGGCGACAGTCATCTTGGCGGCGCGGTCAACTTCTTCCGGCGTGATCAGAACCACGGTTTCAGCGGCCACAGCACCGGAGGTGCTCACGGCCATCGCCATTGCCACGGCCGCGACGTTGTCCGGCAGGTCGACGATCAGATAGGCGTCCGTGTCGCCGAAGGCGTAGTAGAACGATTCCACCTTTCCGCCGAGGCCCTCCACCGCCTTGGTGGCGGCGGCTCGACGGGCGGTACCTCCCTCCTTCATCGTCCCCCTCGCTCCTTCGGGGCTCAACGAGGCCTTGAGCAAGTACTTCTGCATGCGCCACACCTCCCTCTACTGGGTGTGGACGCTACTCGCCAATCATGAGCCATGAACCTTCAGCTCTGAGTTTTGAGCTTTCAGCCTTCAGCTTTGAGCCTTGAGCAAGAACTCACAGCTCACAGCTCATGGCTCATAGCTCATGGCTCATAGCTCTCCGGGTAGCCTCTCACCAATGTCGATTCCCGACGGCCTCGCCTATCTGCGCATCGCCCTCGTGCCGGTGATCCTCGCCCTCATCCTCCCCACGAATCGGATCGACCACGCGTTCGGTCTCGCCGCAGTGTTCATGGGGGTCGCCTCGTTCACCGACTTTCTCGACGGCTATCTGGCCAGGCGGTGGAAGATCACGACGACCCTTGGGGCGTTCCTCGACTCGATCGCCGACAAGCTGCTCGTTGCCGGGGCCTTGTTCGGGCTCGTCGCCGTCGATCGCGCCTGGGCGTGGGCGGCGTTCATCATCGTCGGGCGGGAGATCGCGGTTGCCGGCCTCCGCAGCGTCGCCGCCATGGACGGCGTCGTCGTCCCTCCGTCCTGGTGGGGCAAGGCCAAGGCGAACGTCCAATTCCTGGCCCTCTTCCTCGCCCTGCTGCGCACCCCTGACACCTATGCCGGCCTCTACCCGGACCAATGGGTGATGATCCTGGCGGTGGTGGTGACGGTGATGTCCGGATACGGGTACTTCGTGCGATTCGCCCGGGTGCTGCGGTCCGACCGGATCCGTGCCTGACGTCCTGGTGACCGGCGGGTCGGGCTTCATCGGCGGGGCGGTGCTGCACCGCCTGGTGGCGGAGGGCAGGGAGGTTCGAGCGCTGGCACGCTCCGAGGCTGCCGCCTTTCGGGTCGCCGCGGCGGGGGCCCAGCCGGTGCGCGGCGACGTCACCGATCCCGAGTCCATGTCCCGTGCAGTGGCGGGATGCCGGGTCGTGTATCACGTCGCCGGTCTCAACGTCTCCTGCCTCCGCGACCCCGGGCGCCTCGACCTGGTCAACGTCGGAGGCACCCGCAACGTGGTGGCAGCCGCCGCCGCCGCCGGTGTCGAGCGGATCGTGTACACGTCGTCAGCCGCCGCCATCGGCAGCCCAGCAGGCGTGGTCGGGGTCGAATCCACCCCGCATCGCGGCTACTACCTCTCCCGCTACGAACGGTCCAAGCACCTGGCGGAGAAGGGGGCTTTCGCCGACTCGCGGCGGCTGGGCGTGGACCTCGTGGCGGTCGATCCGTCGTCCGTGCAAGGTCCGGGCCGCACCGGCGGGACTGCCCGAATCTTCATCGCCTACCTGCGGGGGCGGCTCCGTGTCGCGATCCGGACGCAGTTCTCACTGGTCTCGATCGGTGACACCGTCGAAGCCCATCTGCTGGCCGAACGCGCCGGGACGCCGGGGAAGCGCTACCTGGTGAGTGGCTGGTCGACCACGACCGCCGATGCAGTGGCCACACTGTCTCGCGTCACCGGAGTCACTCACCGGGTGCGGTACCTGCCCGGGTGGGCGATCTCGGTGGCGGCGGTGGCCGGCGGTGCCTTCGGGAGAATCGCCCGAAGGGACGTACCGCTGTGCCCCGAGGTGGCTCGCACCCTGCGCCATGGGCATGCCGTGGACGGGTCGCGAGCCGAACGGGAGCTGGGTCTGCGGTACACACCCCCCGAGGTGTGGCTGGCGGAGACGGTGGAGTGGTATCGGAAGGAGGGGTTGGCCTGAGGCGCGATGCGCGATGCGCGATGGGCAAGGCGCAATGGGCGATGCGCAATGCGCGATGCACAACGGGCGACTCGCGATGCACAACGGGCGATGCGCAATGAGCGATGCGCAATGCGCAATGCACAACGGGCGACATGCAATTCGCAATTCGACAGACGCGTCGGTGCCTGTCGTGCTGGTATTGGCATCTGGTGTCTCTTGCTGGCAACTTGTAACGGGTAAAGACCCGCGGCCTTATTGGAGCGCCTGACCTCTCGTGGTGGGTCAGCAGAGCCCTGTGTCGTGCGCCACGCGCGGTGATTCACACACAGCGCGCCGCCGTGATCGGACTCGAGACGAGTAGAGGCTTAGGACGGGACTGGGCGCTCTTTCGCCGCATGTCTTTAGCCGTTACCCGTCACCCGTTACCGGAGAACCCCTCACCCGCCAACCCGCAGCCGGCGACCAGTCGCCAGTCACCAGCCAACTGCCCACGCGCCACCGCTCTGAAGGCCTGGGTTCGTGAACAC
>JAZDHM010000082.1:0-4074 GCA_043805935.1 Actinomycetota bacterium | reverse complement strand
ACCTTCCCCCTCGGCGCGGCGATCTTCCTCGCCATCGCCCCTCTCGGCGACAACGTGACCTTGTGGGGATGGCTACCCGGCACTCAGGAGGGTCTCGCCTTCCTCGTCGACGCCTGCTCCTACCTCGCCTCAGCGGCGTTCATCCTCACGCTCCCCGCACTGGTGTATCACCGGAGGGAGCGCGACCCTTTGAAGCGACGGAATCCGATGGCGCCGCTCCATGACGTGTGGGATGGGATCGTCTTCGTCGCCACCCAGCGGCGGGTGCGGGCGGTGGTGTTGTCGATGATGGTCGCCCTGGCGGGAGGCGGGATCATCGTTGTGCTCGGCAAGCCGTTCGCCAAGGACGTTCTCAATGCCGGGACCGTCGGGTTCCCCGCCCTGCTCACTGCGTTCGGGATGGGAGCGGGGATGGGCATCGTCGTCGTCACCATCTTCGGGCCGCGCATCCAGCACAAAGACGTCTTCTTCTCGATCGCGTTGCTGGTGTGCGGGGGAGGTCTCGCCGCGACGGCCTTCATCAGGACCCTTTTCGGGGGGGTGGGCTGGGTGTTCGTGATGGGCTACGGCGCCGGATCCGCCTACGTGCTCGGGTTCGCCCACCTCCACGAGCACGTGGAGGACCAGTTACGCGGCCGGACCTTCGCCGCTTTGTTCACGGTCATGCGCATGGGCCTGCTCACCGCGATGATGATCGCCCTGCCCGCGGCGCAGGTTCTGCAGGGGCGACTTCCCGGGTTGCTCGCCACCGGATCTCGAGTCGTGCTGCTCGGAGGCGGTGTGCTCATGGTCGCCGCCGGGATGCTCGCCCTGTGGAGCACCCGGCGCAGCCTGATCGAGCTTGGCCACGCCGCTGGGCGGCCGGAGGTGGTCGCCGCCGCTGCCGAGGCCTTCCGCAAGCACACCAAGACGATCGCCGGCCTGGAGGAGACCGCCGAGGTGGAGGCGGCCAACGACGAGGGCACGCTCAAGTGATCAGGTACGTCGCCATCGAGGGGATCGACGGGGCGGGGAAATCCACCGTCGCCCGAGCGATCGCCGATGCCCTCGGCGCACGTGGAAGGGACGTCCTGATGGTTCGTGAGCCCGGCGGCACCGTCACCGGCGAGGCCATCCGGGAGATCCTCCTCGACCGGAGCGACCCGCTCGAGGGATGGACCGAGGCGTTGCTGTTCGCCGCAGCCAGGGCCCAGCTCGCCGCCAGGGTCGTCGCCCCGGCACTGGCCGCGGGACGCCTCGTCGTGTCAGATCGCTGCGTCTACTCGTCGCTGGCGTATCAGGGTGCCGGCCGCGGGCTCGGCATCGCCGAGGTGCGCTCGGTCAACGAGTCCGGGCTGCGCGGGGTGTGGCCGGAGAAGGTGGTCCTGCTCCGGGTGGCCGCCGACACCGGGCTGGCCCGGGAACGGCAGGCCGACCGGATCTCCCGCGAGGGCCTCGAACTCCAGATGCGCGTTGCCGAGGCGTACGACACCCTCGCCGCGGCAGAGCCCGGCCGGTTCATCGTGGTGGATGCGTCGCGACCCTTCGCACAGGTGGTCGCCGACGCCATCGCCGCGGTGGAGGCGCTGGTGTGACGCTCTTCGGCGACGTCATCGGCCATCGTCCGATCGTCGAGATGCTCGGTGCCGACGCCACCCGGCCGTCCCATGCCTATCTGTTCGTTGGGCCGGGGAGCGTGGGCAAGGCCACCGTCGCCAGACGGTTCGCCGCGGCGCTGCTCTGCGGCGACGATCCCGACTGCACTCGCAGGGTGCTCGGTGACGGGCACCCCGACCTCATGCTCGTCGAGCCGGATGGACGGACCGCCCTCACCGTCGACCGCGCCCGGGAGACCGTCGCCAGGGCCGTGCTCACCCCGGTCGAGGCCGACCGCAAGGTGTTCGTGTTCGAGGAGGCCGGGGCGATGAACGACGAGGCGGCCAACGCCCTCCTCAAGACGCTCGAGGAGCCGACGCCGACGACGGTGTTCATCCTCATCGCCGAGTCGGAGGATGAGTTGCCGCCGACGGTGGCGAGCCGAGCGCGGACCGTCGTCTTCGGGCGGGTCCCCGACGGGGAGATCGCCGCCGCATTGGAGCGGGGGGGCGTCGATCCGTCCCAGGCGGAGCGCGCCGCGGCGGCCTCGGGCGGGCGCCCCGGCCTGGCACTCATGCTCGCCACCCGACCGGAGGTCGCCGCCTTCCGCTCGTCGTGGCTGTCCGTCCCTCGCCGGGTCACCGCCCGGCCGGGCGATGCCTTCCTCCTCGCCGACGAGCTGGTGGCAGCGGCGGATCCGCTCCTCCAAGGTCTGGCCGAGCGTCAGGCGTCCGAGCTCGACCGGGCCGAGACCGAGGGACGCGAGACGCGTTCGCTCCGGGAACGGCACGAGCGCGAGCGCAAACGCGCCGCGGCAGCGCTGCACGTCGGCGGGCTCGAGATCCTCGCCTCGTGGTACCGGGACGCCGCCGCTGCCCAGTTCGGCGCTCCGGTGCGCAACCGTGACCTCCCCGGCGCCGACCTCGCTGAGCTCAGCCCGCGGGACGCGGTCGCCAAGGCACGCCGCGTTCTCGACACCATCGACGCTCTCGACCTCAACCAACGACCCGAGCTCGCCTTCAGCGCGCTCTTCTCGGATCTTGGAACCCCGGCATAGCGCGGGGTTTCCCCGCTTCGGGAAGGGGTCGTGGAAGGCGGTGCTGCCCCCTCTCGATGTGCTGGGGCGGTGGTGGATCGACTGGGAGCGGCGTGGTCCCCGACTTCCGGACGGGCCGGTCGTGATCGCCTCGAACCACTTCTCCAACGTCGATCCGGTGGTCGTGAGCATGACGGCGCAGCGTCCCATCCGGTACCTGGCGGTGGACGAGCTGTACGGCAACTCGGCGTTCTTCGATTGGCTGATTCTGTGGCTGGGGACGATCCCGTTGTCCCGCACCCGGGCGCCCCTGGGTGCGCTGCGCACCGCCCTTACCGAGCTCGCCGCCGGGGGGACGGTCGGGGTGTTTCCCGAGGGGGTGCGGGTATGGAACTGGGGCGAGGTGGAGCCCAAGCGGGGCGCGGCGTGGCTGGCGCGTCGTGCCCGAGTCCCACTCGTGCCGGTGGCGGTGTGGGGCACCGATCTGGTCATGGGGCGCGGTGGCACCCGGATCGAGCGCAGCCCCGTGTCCGGCGTGAGGTGTGAGCCGATCCTCCCCGGCGACTACGACGATGCCACCGACCCGCTCGGAGCGATGACCGCCGAGTGGCGCCGCCGTGTGGGCGAGGCACTGGAGGCGGTGACCCGGGAGAGGAGTGGGCGCTAGACCATCGACCTTCGACCTTCGACGTTCGACCCTCGACCTTCGACGGAAGAGCGAAAGGCGAAACCCTTCGACGCGACTCTTGCTGGAAACGGGAAACTGGCAACGGGTAACGCAGGCGGGCGACGGGCGTCTGTAACGGGGAACTGGCAACGAGTAACTTCCGCCCCATGCGCATCCTCGTCGCCGGCTCCAGTGGGCTGATCGGTTCGGCACTGGTGAATGCCCTCACCGGCGACGGCCACGAGGTGGTGCGGCTGGTACGCCCGGGCTCGCCTCACGCTGGCATCCCCTGGGATCCGTCGGCGATGAGCCTCGGCGCCGGGGCACTCCAGGGGGTGGACGCCGTGGTGAACCTCGCCGGTCGCGGCATCGGGGCCCACCGCTGGTCCAAGGAGGAGAAGGCACGCCTCTGGGACAGCCGGGTGGCACCGACTCGGCTGCTGGCGGCGCGACTCGCCGAGAGCCATCCCCGTCCAGGCGTGCTGCTCAATGCCTCGGCGGTGGGGTTCTACGGCGACGGAGGTGAGCAGGTGCTCACCGAGGAGGCGGGGGCAGGCTCCGGGTTCCTCGCCGACCTGTGCCGCGCTTGGGAGGAGGCCGCCGCCCCGGCGACCGCTGCCGGGGTGCGCGTGGTCAACCTGCGCAGCGGGATCGTGCTCAGTCAGGCCGGGGGAGCGCTGGGCCGGCTGCTGGCGCCACTCGGGCCGCGATGGCTCAGTCCGTACCGATGGGGCCTGGGCGGTCCGGTCGCGGGGGGCCGGCAGTACTGGTCATGGATCTCCCTCGACGACGAGGT
>JAZDHM010000081.1:0-2704 GCA_043805935.1 Actinomycetota bacterium | reverse complement strand
CTGGTCAGCGCCTTGGCCCACACCGGGGCGAGCACCGGGGTTCGCACGACCTGACCGCCGAGCGATGCACCGTCCTCGATGGCGGCATCCGCCGATGCCCGGTACAGGACGTCTCCGACCACCTGCGCCCCACTGCCGATCCGCAGCCGGTCGACCCGCACCTGGACGTCATGGCCCACCAGGCCGTCGATCCCCATCCGGTACAGCTGGGCGCGCACGTCCCGGCCGATCGTCCCGTAGAGGTTTGCCTCGGCGCCGAACAGGACGGCGTCCCGCCCCACGCCCCCGCTGACGGTGGCCTGCCCGACGAGGGCCGCCACGTCGTCGCCGACCGATCCGGTGACCTCCAGGTCGACGGCGGCGAGCCGGACCGACCCGTCCACCCGGCCGGAGATCCGGGCAGGGCCGCCAACCACGCCGATCACGTCGCCCTCGACCGTGCCGGAGATCGAAAGGCTGCCGGTGATCACGAACAGGTCTCCGCGGACCGTGCCCTCCACGATCACGGAATCCGCCACCGCGTAGAGGTCTTCGGGGGCCACGTCGGACACGATCACCTGATTCGACACCGCGATCGAGCCGGTGAGGAACGGCAGGGCCGCGACCAGCCCGATGACAGCGAGCCCGAAGACCCGCTCAGAGCGGGAGCGCATCGCGTAACCAGTCGAGCAGCGGCCACGGAACGACACCGGCAAGCACGGTCACCACGGCGGCAACGCTCAGAGCCACCCGCGCCCCGCCCGGCACTCGGATGCGGCCCGCGGTATCGCCCACCGGCTGCATGTACATGAGGACGATCACCCGCAGGTAGAAGAACAGCCCCGCCACCGCGGACACCACGCCGACGATCACCAGCCACAGGTAGCCGGCATCGATCGCCGAGCGAAACACGGCGGCCTTGCCGACAAAGCCCGCGGTGAGCGGGATCCCACCCATGGCCAGCATGAGGAGCCCGAGCATGGCGGCGAGCACCGGCGACCGGGAAGCCAGGCCGGCGTAGTCGCTGAGCGGGGCGCGTCCCTGGGCCGGGCCCGACACCACCGCCGCCACCGTAAAGGCGGCGAGGACCTGCACCGCGTAGGTCGCCACGTAGAACCACATGTCCGGCACCCCGCCCCTCCCGGCAACCAGGGCGGTGAGGATGAACCCGGCGTGTGCCACCGACGAGTAGGCGAGCATCCGCTTGAGGTCGCTCTGGGCAATCGCCAGCAGCGTCCCGACGACGATCGACACCGCAGCGAGCACCCCGATGGCCGGCGCCCAGTCGTCGATGCGGGCGCCGAGGGCGACGGTGAGCACCCTGGCCATGGCGGCGAACCCGGCGACCTTGGCGCCCGCGGCGAGGAACCCCGTCACCCCCCCGGGGGCACCCTGGTACACGTCGGGAGCCCACATGTGGAAGGGCGCGGCCGACACCTTGAAGGCGAGCCCGACGATGAGCATCGCCATCCCCGCCATCAATACGCCGGGGCGGAGCAGGATCGTCGAGGACAGGTAGTGGGCGATCCCGGCGATCGACGTCGTGCCGGTCGAGGCGAACACCAGAGCGATCCCGTACAGGAAGATCGCCGACGCCACCGCCCCGAGTAAGAAATACTTGAGGGCGGCCTCGTCGGCGTCGACCCGCTCGCGGGTGAACCCGGCGAGCACGTACAGGCTGATCGAGAAGACCTCGAGGCCGATGAACAGCATGATCAGGTTGGCCGAGGCGGCCATCAGGTGGGCGCCTGAGGCGGCGATCAGGACCAGGGTGACGAACTCGGCACCGCGCCCGCCCTGGCTGCGTACCAGCGGCCAGGCCGCCATCAGCCCGAGGCCGGCGAGTAGGAAGATCACCATGCCGCCGAATGCCCCGAACCCGTCGATGGCGATCATGTCGCCGAAAAAGGAGGCTGCGACGTCACCCCGGTAGTCGATCCATTGCAGGATCACCGCGGCCGTCGCTCCGGCGAGGCCGAGCGCCGCGGCCATCGCCCACCAGCGGGGGCCCGGGCGCCACTGCACGTCGATCATCAGCAGCGCCACCACCGCCACCACAACGATCACCTCGGGGGCGACGGCGAGGAGGTTCATGTTCATGCCGGCACCTTCGGTGCCGGTGTTACCCGTTGCCCGTTGCCAGTTGCCAGCAGGACGTTCCGAAGAACCTGAGCCGACATCTGACGGGCAACGGGGAACGGGAAACGGGAAACTGGAAACTGGTGACTCACTTGCCCGCCTCCGTCACGCCGAACCCCGGGACCTGATAGTCCGTCGTCTGCTCGATCCGCTGCAGCACCAGGTCGACCGAGGGCTGGATCCGGTCGAGCGCCGGCTTGGGGTAGATCCCCAGGAACAGCACGAGCACGATGATCGGGGCGAGGATCAGGGACTCGCGGATACCGAGGTCGCGCAGCCCGCGGTTCTCCTCGACGGTGATCGGGCCAGTGAACATCCGCTGGTAAGCCCACAGGAGATAGACCGCGGCGAGCACGACACCGAGCGCCGCCACCACCGCGTAGCCGGGGAGGGACAGGTAGGAGCCGACGAGCACGAAGAACTCGCCGATGAAGCCGTTGAGCCCGGGAAGCCCGATCGAGGCGAACACGATGAACAGGAACACTCCGGCGTAGCGGGGCATCACCGACGCCAGGCCGCCGAACTGGCCGATCTCCCTGGTGTGCCGCCGCTCGTAGATCATGCCGACCAGGAGGAACAGCGCCCC
>JAZDHM010000080.1:0-5100 GCA_043805935.1 Actinomycetota bacterium | reverse complement strand
AAGACATGCGGCGAAAAAGCGCCCAGCCCCGTCCTAAGCCTCTACTCGTCTCGAGTCCGATCACGGCGGCGCGCTGTGTGTGAATCACCGCGCGTGGCGCACGACACAGGGCTCTGCTGACCCACTACGAGAGGTCAGGCGCTCCAATAAGGCCGCGGGTCTTAACGGGTAACTGGTGACAGGTGACGGGTGACGGGCGATGCGCAACTGGTAAAGACATGCGGCGAAAAAGCGCTGAGCCGCGTCCTAAGCCTCTACTCGTCTCGAGTCCGATCACTGCGGCGCGCTATGAGCGAATCGCCGCGCGTGGCGCACGGCACAGGGCTCTCCTGACCCATCACGAGAGGTCAGGTGCTCCAATAAGGCCGCGGGTCCTAACGGGTAATCGGCGAACCCTGTAGCTTCGCCTCATGCTTTACCTCGACGCGCGCGCCACCCGCGCCGCCCTCACGATGACGGCGGCCATCGACGCCATGACGATCGGCTTCGGTGACGACCGAGAGGTGCCGGTACGCACCCTGCTCGGGGTGTCACTGTTCATGCCGGGGCGGGTGGGAGGCACAACGGGGGTGAAGGTGGTGTCGACGGTACCCGGAAAGCCGTCCGGTGTGGTCGCGGTCTTCGACGCCGATGGGGCGTGTGCCGGGCTCGTGGACGGACCGACGCTCACCGCCATCCGCACCGCGGCCGGCGCCGGCCTCGCCACCCGCTTGCTCGCCCGTCCCGATGCCAGGTCGATGGCCATGCTCGGCGCAGGGGCGATGGCCACCGACCAGGTGGCCGCGGTCCTCGAGGTGCGCCCCATCGCCGACGTGTTGGTATGGAGCCGGGACCCCGACCACGCCGCCTCACTCGCCCAACGGGTGGGTGGCGAGGTGGCGGCCGATGCATCCGCGGCGGTGAACGCCGCCGACGTCGTCACCACCGCCACTCCCTCGCGCTCCCCCCTCTTCGACCCCGGGGCGGTGCGCCCCGGGACCCACCTCAACGCCATCGGGGCGTTCACCCCCGAGATGTGCGAGATCCCGCCCGACGTCGTCCGCCACGCCAGGGTGTTCGTCGACGACCTCGGCGCCGCGGCCCGGGAGGCGGGCGACCTGCTCCGCGCCGGGGTCGACCCCGACGGCACCGTGGCCGATCTCCTCGGCGGCAGGGTTCGGGGCCGGGCCACCGAGTCCGACATCACTCTCTTCAAGTCGGTGGGCATCGCCAGCCAGGACGTCGCCGCAGCCTCCGCCGCCCTTCGCGCAGCGGCCGAATCGCACCTGGGTATCGAGCTGGGCTGACCGCACGGGCGTAGATTTCGGTCATGGCATCCCTGTTCACCAAGATCATCGCCGGCGAGATCCCGGCACATCGGGTGTACGAGGACGAGCACACGATCGCGTTCCTGGACATCAACCCCCGGCAGGAGGGGCACACCCTGGTGGTCCCCAAGCGCGAGGTCGACTACCTCTTCGATCTGCCGACAGAGGACTATGAGGCGTTGTGGGCGGCGGTGCAGACCGTCGCCACCGCCCTGAAGGCGGCCACGGGGTGTGCCCGGGTGGTCTTGCTCGTGGTCGGCTACGAGATCGCCCACGCCCACGTCCACCTCATCCCGACCCGGGTGCTCGGCGACGTGCCCTTCCCCCCCGTGGATAGCGAGGCCGCCGCCACCGCCCGCCTCGAACAGGCCGCAGCCCGGGTACGCGCCGCCATCGGCTGACACTCCCATTGAGCGGCGGTCTCGTTTCGACGACACCGCGGTGCGCGTGCGCGTCGCCATGGGCTGAACTCGCTCCGGCTGGGGGTCTGGCCACTAGATTTCCCGTCGTGCCGGCACATTGCGCCGACCGGGAGGATCCCCTCATGGCCGATGCCAGGAAAGAGACCGACACCGATGCTCCGGCGGCCCCCACCTCGGCGTCACCGTGGGACGAGAAGGGCGGCATCGAGTCGTTCGCCAAGGCCATGCTGCAGAACAACCAGAGTGAGTTCCTCAAGGCCGCGCGCGGACAGCGCTTCGCCTTCGCCACGATGAAGTGGCTCTTTCTCGCCGTGTTCGTCATCGCCCTCGGGGCGATGATCGCGGCCGTCCGGATCGCTACCGACGTGCCCGACACGGGCTACGACTGGGCGCGCGCCGGCGTCGTCGCCGCCGTCGCCGTCATGGCGATCGTCCTGTTCGCCCTGCTGCTCTACATGCGGCCGCTCGCCGCGCTGGAGCGCAACAGTGTCGTCCAGTCGTTCTTGACCGTGGTCGTCAACTCCTATTGGACACGCCTGACCTACGTGAACGAGGCGGCGGACATCGACGTGCACCTCGAGGACGCCACCGCGTACACGGTGGAGCATCTCGGCGCCCTGCTCGACCGGCAGCTGCTCGGGGCGTCCAAGTACATGGACGTTGTCCGGCGGGCCCAGGACGAAGCGGGCGAGGACACCACGGCCTACCGCTCACCGGTCTGAAAGAGGGGCGATCGATCGGCCCGTGGGAGAGCGCGGCCACAATGATCGGATGACCGACCGGCTCCTTCGCCACACCTCGGTGGCCTCCATGAACGGGGATCTGGGTGTCTGAACGACAAATGCTCGCCAGCCGCCGGGTGCTGGTCAATGGATCGCTGGTGCCGGCGGTGGTCGTCATCGAGGGCGACACCATCGCCGACGTGCTGCCGGGAGCACCCACCGGTGGCGCCGACGACCTCGGTGACCTGGTGGTGATGCCGGCGCTGGTCGACACCCACGTCCACGTCGACGAGCCCGGCCGTACCGAATGGGAGGGTTTCGCCACCGCCACCGCGGCCGCAGCCGCGGGTGGGGTCGCCCTGATCGTGGACATGCCCCTCAACTCGATCCCCCCGACCACCTCCGTCGACGCGCTGCGCCTCAAGCGGACCGCGGCACGGCCCGCCGTCGCCGTCGACGTCGGGTGCTGGGGCGGCATCGTCCCCGGGAACCTGGATCAGGTGCCTCCGTTGGCCGCGGCCGGAGTGTTCGGGTTCAAGGTCTTCCTCGTCGACTCGGGCGTCGAAGAGTTCGGCTGTATCGCGTTCGACGACCTAGACAGCGCACTCGAGGCGGTGGCGACCGTCGGCCTCCCTTTGCTGGTCCACGCCGAGGCCCCCGGGCCCATTCAGGCCGCGCCCGCCGCCGGGCCCGACTACGCCTCCTACCTCGCATCACGGCCCCCGGCGGCCGAGGTGGAGGCCGTCGAGGCCGTGATCGGGGCGGTTCGCCGCACCGGCGGCGCCGCCCACGTGCTTCACCTGTCGGCAGCCGATGCGGTTCCCGCCCTCGCCGCGGCGCGATCGGAGGGCCTCGCCATCACCGTCGAGACTTGCCCGCACTACCTGGCGCTGTGTGCCGAAGAGATCCCCAACGATCGATACGACTACAAGTGCGCTCCCCCGATCCGCGACGGCGCCAACCGGGAACTGCTCTGGGATGCACTCGCCTCCGGATCGATCGACATGGTGGTCAGCGACCACTCCCCCTGCCCGCCGACGATGAAGGCAGCCGGCTTCGATCGGGCGTGGGGCGGGATCGGATCGCTCGAGCTGCGGCTCCCGGTCGTTTGGACGGCGGCATCGGCCAGGGGATTCGGCGTCGCCGATGTCGCTGCTTGGCTGTGCACCGGGCCGGCCGCGCTCATTGGACGCCCGGCGGCGATCCAACCCGGGGCACCAGCCGACCTGGTCGTGTGGGACCCGGAAGCTTCGTTCACCGTCGATCCCGCAGCCCTGCGGCAGCGGCACAAGACGACGCCCTACGCCGGAATGAACCTGCGGGGTCGAGTGGCCCGCACGATCGTGCGGGGTGGGCCGGGGCCGGGCACACTGGTGACACGCAGATGAACGACACGCCTGCCGATCTCCTTGTCGACCTCGCCTCCGATCGGCTCGGGGGCAAGGTGATCGCCGCCAACGATGAGTTCTTCGCGCCCAAGGAGAACCTGATCGCCGACGCAGACCCGGTCTGGGATCCGGCCAAGTTCACGCCTCGCGGCAAGTGGATGGACGGCTGGGAGACCCGGAGGCGGCGGGAGCCCGGGCACGACTGGGCGATCATCTCGCTCGGGATCACAGGGATCGTCCGCCACCTCGTGATCGACACGGCCCACTTCACGGGCAACTATCCGGAATCGGCGGCCGTCGAGGCGATCGGCCTGCCCGGCACCCCCGACATCGTCGAGCTGGTCAGGGATCCATCGCGATGGACGGAGATCGTCCCCCGCCGGGCGATGCGGGGCGACACCCGCAACGAGATCGAACTGACGGGCACCAGTCCGATCACCCACGTCCGCCTGGTCATCCACCCCGACGGAGGGGTGGCACGGCTCAGGGTGCTCGGCGACCCGGTGCCACCCCACGGGCTGCTCGACGGGACCGCGGAGGTCGACCTGGCCGCCCTTCATAGCGGCGCCCGGGCCATCGACTGCTCCGACCGGCATTACTCGTCGCCCAACCGGATGCTCGTCCCCGGGAGGGCCAAGGGCATGTGGGACGGCTGGGAGACGCGCCGCCGACGGGGACCGGGGAACGATTGGGCCGTGATCCGCTTGGCGGGACGGAGCACCGTGACCCGCATCGACTTCGAAACGACCCATTTCAAGGGCAACGCCCCGGGGTGGTGCGACGTCGAGGGCATCGATGCCCCGGGAGCGGCTATCGGCGCGTTGCGCCTGGCGGCCTGGACGCCCCTGGTCGAGCGCAACCCGGTGACCCCGGATCACCGCCACGTCTTCGACGACCTCGACGGCGGCCCCTTCACCCATCTCCGGCTCAACATCCACCCCGACGGCGGTGTCGCCCGGTTCCGGGCGTGGGGCCGCAGCGACCAGCCGTGGACCTCGGCGACCTGAACGCGGCCGCTCCGGGCCAGGCCCGGGGTTGGCTCCTGGACTGCTGCGCGTCGACGGCGTGGGCGGACGCCATGACCGCCCTCCGTCCCTTCGCCGATGCCGACGACCTGCAGGCGGCCGCGGAGCGCGTCTGGCGCGGGCTCGACCGGAGCGCCTGGCTCGAGGCGTTCGCCGCCCATCCGCGAATCGGAGAGCGCGTCGAGAGCCGCGGCCGGTTCTCCACCTGGTCTCGACATGAGCAAGAACAGGCAGCC
>JAZDHM010000079.1:0-13426 GCA_043805935.1 Actinomycetota bacterium | reverse complement strand
CTGATACTGCTCGGAGCGGGTGGAGTGGCGTCGGTACCGGACCACCTGGGCAGCGATCGACACTCCGAAAATAGCCAACAGGATTGCCGCCGCCGCACCGCTCCCAGAACGGGTCGGATCGGTCGCCAATTCTCTCAAGCGAATACCTAGGCCCGGATCGCGGATGACTACCACGATCGCCGCGAAGGGAGCTGTACTGCCCCATCGGGGGACGATCGACGCGGGTCGGAAACCCCACTACAAACCACGCGAGAGTCACGATCGCTATCGACGCGACGAGGTTGCGTACCCACGCGACGTCGATGCCGATGATCGCCCCAGAGACGAACAGATAGAGGGCAACCAGGCCGACAGCAAGGAATACGGAGGATCGGTCGTGCGAGCGGCGCGACAAGATGACGCACGCTGACGCGACCGCGAAGCTGAATGGGAGTACGAGAACCACCGTGATCATCAGGGAGTCGGACAATCCGAGTTGGCGATACAGCTTGGCGAACGACTCGATCCGGAGCGCGTCCGGCCTCGGGTAGAGGTTGCTCATACCCACGATCACGACGGCTACGGCAGCAGCCACGAAGACCCACGCCGCCGCCGCCCATGTCGACCCAATCGCTGTCTCTCGGGTCGTGCCCATAGGGTGACGGTACGCCGGGTAGCGTGACGGAACCGTTACAAACGGGCTGCTTGTTCACACCCAGGGTGTTTGAGTCCGAATCACCGGCGCCAATCAACCGGTGTCAATGTCGTCGGGCCGGCTTACCTCGGCTTGGACAAGGCCCCGACCATTACAGCCTCGTAGCCGTTGAGATCTGATCCGGAGATCGCCGCCAGCCGGGGGTCCAACCGCCCCATCCCGGCGCGGATAGCGCGGACGCTCGATTCAGGGATGGCGGGCTGAGAGGGCGAATCCGGTGAGCTCCTTCCCGGATTGCTGATGTACCTGTGACGCGTGAGCCCCCTTCCCTCCGGCCAGGGTGCGGCAATGTGCCCTGAGGAGCCGGGCTGCGCTCACTCGGTCGATTCCGGTGTTTAGGGGAGTCCGCAGCTCCGTCAGATCGAAACTCGCCCGTGCCAGCTTATGTGAATGTCACTTGGGGGCCTTCGGATGGGTCGGGGTGCCGAGGGACTAGTGGTCTGTCGCTCGAATGGGGTGCGCGTATCTCCGAGGCATCGGCGTCATCGGGCACGGACGCACGACGAAGGCGCACTCGCAGCGTGCTTCGAGGAGGAGGACGCCGCCAGGGGCGTCGAGGGCCGGAGAGACGCCAGCATCATTTGAGCGACGGTCCACTAGGCCTGGGGGTAGAACACGAAGAACCGGGACACGATCTCCGCCGCCGCGCCGGCGGCCGCATCTTCCCACCCCCCGCGCCGTCCGACGACCACCTGGTTCGAGGCGACGAACACGTGGGTGACCCCGGCGACGCCCTCGAACAGCCGGCTCGCGAGCCGAGCGGCGAAGGTGCCCGCGGCGGCGGCCCCCGGGGAGTCGAACCCGATCCCATCCTGGCCGGTGATGCTCCGGTCGGTGTCGAGCAGCAGCACCTGACCGACGACGGTGGAGCCGGAGACGGCTATCGGCTTGCCCATGACCGGGGGACTCTAGACCGCACCCGTCCGAATCCCCTTCGAGCCCGCCCCGATCACGTGGAGCTCCAGCAGGTTGGTCGAAGCCCGCTGATTGGGCGGGATGCCGGCCGCCATCGCCACCCACTCGCCGTCGGACACGAAGCCCCGCTCCAGCAGCATCCGCTCTGCGGCGGCGATCATCTCATCGGTCGACCCGAGCCGCGGAAACATCATCGGGGTGACCCCCCACACGATGGCCAGCCGGCGGCACGTCTCGGTGCTGGGGGTGAAGGCGACGATGCGTGAGTTCGGCCGGTAACGGGCGATCAGGCGGGCGGTGTTGCCCGACTCGGTGAAGGCCACCACCGTCTGCAGGCCAAGGCTTGCCGCAGTGTCAACGACGGCGTGGGCGATCGCCCGGGGGAACGGCAGGTCGCCGCTCACCTCCCCCTGGGCGGCCGAGGCCGGATACCCGGGGCTCATCTCCGCCTCCTGGCAGATGTCCGCCATCACCTTGATCGTCCGCACCGGGTACTTGCCCACGGCGGTCTCCGCGGAGAGCATCACCGCGTCGGAACCGTCGAGCACGGCGTTGGCGACGTCGGTGACTTCCGCCCGGGTGGGACGCTGTGAGGTGGTCATCGACTCGAGCATCTCCGTTGCGGTGATGGATACGGCGCCGACGGCGTTGGTCCGGGCGATGATCTCCTTCTGGGCACGGGGAAGCGGCTCGAAGCCCAGTTCCACGCCGAGATCGCCCCGGGCGACCATCGCCCCGTCGGCCTCGGCGAGGATGTCCGACAGGTTGGCGTAGGCGTCGGCGCGCTCGATCTTGGCGATGATCGGGACGTCGCCGACGATGTCACGGACCATCCGGATGTCGGCGCCGGACGTGACGAACGAGGCGGCCACGAGGTCGACGCCGATCTCCGCTCCGAAGGCGAGGTCCTCGCGATCCTTGGGCGTAACCGCCGGGAGGCCGACGTCCACCCCGGGGAAAGCCACCCCCTTGTGATCGGCGAGTATGCCCGCCTCGACCACCTCGGCGGTCAGCGTGCCGCCACCGACGGCACGGACCACCATCGTGACCAGGCCGTCGGCCATCAGCACCCGATCCCCCACCGAAAGCGCCACGGAGTCGAGGTGCTGCACGTGCACCCGTGACGCCGACCCCTCGCCCTCCCCGTCGACCAGCTCCACCTTCGCCCCGACGGCCACCTCGACCGAGCCTCCCGAAAACGTGCCGACCCGAATCCGCGGCCCCTGTATGTCCTGCAGCACCGCCACCGTCCGTCCCTGTTCCGCCGCGGCGGCGCGCACCAGCTCGACCGACCGGCGGTGGGTGTCGTGGGTCCCGTGAGAGAAATTGAGCCGGGCGACGTCCATCCCGGCGGCGACCATCGCCGAAATCGTCTCCGCCGACGAGCTCGCCGGACCGAGGGTGGCGATGATCTTCGTCTTGCGGTGCACCCGGCCACACTACCGGCGCCACCCTCCGCCCTACCCTCGGCCCGTGCCCATCCCGCTCGCCATCCTCCCTCTCAAGCCATTCGACCGCGCCAAAGAGCGGCTCGACCTCCCCGCCGGCGTGCGGGCGGACCTGGCCGCCGAGACGGCCGCGGTCGTGGCGGCGGCGTGCACCGGCGCCGGGCTCGATCTGGCGGTGGTCACCGCCGACCCGGCGGTGGCGGCATGGGGCCGTCGGCGCGGAGCCCGGGTGATCGACGACCCCGGCACCGGGCTGAACGGCGCCGCCGCCGCGGGCAGGGCGGTGGCCGGGGACGAGGGCCGCCCCTGGCTCGTGGTGCACGGCGACCTGCCGCTGCTCGCCGCCGACGACCTCGCCGGCATCCCCGAGGCGCTCGAAGCCGGCATCACGGTGCTCGCCCCGTCGCGTGACGGCGGCACCAAGCTGCTCGGATCATCGCGACCACTGGGATTCCGCTACGGCCCGAGTTCCTTCGTCCGCCACCTGGCAGCGACCGCCCCGTATCCCCGGCTCGTCGTCATCCGGACGGGCATCGCGGTGGAGATCGACACGGTCGCCGACCTGCGCACCGCCGCCGGCCTCGCCGGCGGAGCATGGCTGGGACGGTTCCTCGCGGCATCGCCGAGTCGCCGATAGAAGTGACCGGGGGGCGACCGCGCCGTACCCTCTGACCCGATGAGCAGGGTCGCGGTCCTCGGAGCGGGCATTGTCGGCTCGGCGGCGGCGTGGGACCTGGTACGGAGGGGCCACGAGGTGGCCCTCGGCGACCTCGCCGCACCCGAGGCGGTGGCTGCAGCCATAGGCGCCCGGCCGGCCGCGGTCGATGCCGCCGACCCCTCCTCGCTCAGACCCTTCCTCGCCGACCACGAGCTGGTGGTCTCGGCGGTCCCCTACGCCCTCGGGATGGGCGTCGCCTCGGTAGCGGTCGAACGCCGCACCCACTACCTCGACTTCGGCGGCAACCCGGCCATCGTCGCCAGGCAGCTCACCCTGGACGCCGCCGCCCGAGCGGCCGGGGTGGCGGTGGTCCCCGACTGCGGGCTCGCCCCCGGCATGGCCAACGTGCTCGCCGTGGGAACGGTGGAGGCGCTCGGCGATGGCCCGATCGACGAGGTGCGGCTGCGGGTGGGAGCGCTTCCGGCGGTGCCCACGGGGGCGCTCGGGTATCAGCTGGCGTTCAACCCGGCGGGCCTGATCAACGAGTACGCCGAGCCGTGCGAAGTGCTCATCGCCGGCAAGTACGCCACCGTCGAGCCGCTCACCGGCACCGAACCGGTGGATTGGCCGGAGTGGGGCCCCCTCGAGGCCTTCCACACCGCCGGGGGGTCCTCGTCGCTCGCCCGGATGTGGGAGGGCCGGGTGCTCGAGCTCGACTACAAGACCCTCCGCTTCCCCGGCCACGGGCACGTGTTCCGCTCGTTCCTCGAGATCGGGCTGTTCGACGAGTCGCCGCAGCCCGGCACCGGGGTGGCCCCGCGCACCACGCTGCTCGAGGCGCTGCGCACCCACCTCCCCAGCGGCGCCGACGACGTCGTCCTGGTCCGGGTGTGGGCGACGGCGATCCGCCGCTCCTCCCGCCGCACCGTCGGCTACCAGATGGTCGACCGCCACGACGGCCGCTTCTCGGCACTCGCCCGGACCACCGCCTTCCCGACGACGGCGCTCGCTGACGAGATCCTCGGCGGCAGGGCCGAGCCGGGGGCGCGCACCATGGACGGGGCGATCTCCGCCGGCCGGCTCATCGAGAGCATGCGGCCCGTGGGGATCGTGGTCGAGGGGTTCTGATCTTTGAGCGTTGAGTGTGAGCAACGAACTCACAGCTCATAGCTCATGGCTCGCCCGCCGGCCCCCGGTACCATGCCATCCGTGACGCACGCAGATCCCGAAAGCCCCGTCGCCGTCATCACCGGGGGGACCGGCGGGCTCGGTCGGATGGTCGCCGCCCGGCTGGCGGCCCGCGGCCATCGTCTCGCCCTCACTTACCTCGTCCCCGACGAAGCAGTCGAAGTCGAGGAGATGCTCGGCCTCCCTGAGGAACGCCTCATCCTCAAGCGCGTCGACTGCTCCGACGGCCAGGCGGTGACCGCCTTCGTCAAGGAGGTCGCCACCACCTTCGGCGGGATCAACGTGCTCGCTGCCCTCGTCGGCGGCTGGGCGGGCGGCCGGGACGTGGACGAGACCGACGATGTTCGATTCGAGAGGATGATCGACCTCAACCTTCGCCCCTCGTTCAACGCAGCGCGTGCCGTCATCCCCTATCTGCGCGAGGCAGCGTGGGGACGGATCGTGATGATGGGAAGCCGTGCCGCGGTCGAACCTCCCTCGGGCCAGGCGATGTACAACGTGGCCAAGGCCGGCGTGGTGGCCCTCATCCGCAGCATTGCCGAGGAAGTGAGCGACTCGAGGGTAACCGCCAATGTCGTGCTCCCGTCGCTCATCGACACGCCCGCATTCCGCGAGGTCGTGCCGTACGCCAACTACGTCGAGTGGCCCAAGCCGGACGAGATCGCCGCCGTCATCGAGTTCCTCGCATCCCCCGAGTCCGGCGTGATCAACGGAGCCGCCATCCCCGTGTACGGGCGGGTCTGAAGTGCGACGAGGAATCGCAGCGCTGCCAGTGGTCGCCGCACGATCACCGCATGCGGCGACGACGCGACCGGATCGTCGACGACCGTAGCCGGTGAGCCGTCGGTCGACGACTACTGCGCCGTCCTCGACGGGGTAGCCGAGCGCGCCTCCGAGGAGACGATGGCGATGCTCCACGACGCCGCCCTGCCCGAGGTGGCGGACCTCCTCGACCGCCTCGCCCGCTACGAGTCGTCCGCTGACGACTTCGTCGCATTGGAGACGTTCAACGAGGCCACCTGCGGGGTGCGCTGGCCGTAGCCGCGCCCGGAGGAACGCGTAGCCCCGACCGGATTTGAACCGGCGCTACCGGCTTGAGAGGCCGGCGTCCTAGGCCGCTAGACGACGGGGCCGTGCGGCTTGTGCCGCCGGCTCGGGGGGAAGGACTCGAACCCTCAATGACGGGACCAGAACCCGCAGTGTTGCCAATTACACCACCCCCGAAAGGCGGGGGGATGGTAGTAGCCGTCGGCTGTGAGCCATGAGCCCATGAGCCTCTTGCTCAAAGCTCAAAGCTGGAAGCTCACGGCTTCCCCAGCCGCGCCCGCGCCGCCTCCAACCTCGCGAGGGACCGCTCCCTTCCCAAGGCGGCGAGTGACTCGAACAGTGGCGGGCTCACCGACGAGCCGGTGACCGCCACCCGGACCGGCTGGAGGCCTCTTGCCGCCGACAGGCCGTGTTCGCCGAGCATCTTCCGCAACTCGGCCTCGATCGCCGCCGCCCCCCACTCGCCGAGGCGGGCCAGTCCGGCGATGGCGGCGTCGAGCGAGACCCGAGCCTCGGGCTTGGTCATCACCTTGTCCCATGAGACGTCGTCGCGGTCGAGGGTGTCGGCGAAGAGGAACCGCACCTGGGGGGCGGCGTCGGTGAGCCGCTTGGCGCGCTCCTGCACCAGGGGAGCCACGGCTGCGAACGCCTGGGCCTCGAGGCCGTCGAGGCATCTCCCCAGATCAGCCTCGACGAGCGGCCGGGTGAGCGCCACGAATTCGGCGGGTGGCAGCGCCCGCAGGTACACGCCGT
Source organism: Actinomycetota bacterium (assembly GCA_043805935.1). GTDB lineage: Bacteria > Actinomycetota > Acidimicrobiia > Spongiisociales > UBA11373 > RBG-16-68-21. Next base: position 6,723 of record JAZDHM010000079.1, on the reverse strand, counting down.
TCATCCACTCGAGCTTCGTGGTGTCGAAGACGGCGGGGTTGCGCGACACGGTGGTGAGCTCGAACCGCTCGACCATCTGCTCGAGGGGGACCACCTCGTCATCCCCGCCCGGCGACCATCCAAGGATGGCCAGGTAGTTGCGCATCGCCGCAGCGAGGATTCCGGTCTCGCGGTAGGCGCGCAGGGCGGTGTCTCCGTGACGCTTGGAGAGTTTCCGTCCGTCGGGCCCGTTGAGCAGGGCGAGATGCGCATACGTCGCCGGCCGTCCGCCCATGGCGAGAGTTAGCAAGAGGTGCTTGGGGGTCGACGAGAGGATGTCCTCGCCGCGCACGACGTGGGTGATCCCGTAGTCCACGTCGTCCACCGTGCTCGCCAGGTGATACGTCGGTGTGCCATCCGATCGGAGGATCACGAAGTCGTCGACGTTGGCGTGATCGAACCGGAGCCTCCCCCGGACGAGATCCTCGAACACCGTCTCGCCGGGACGGGGGACCGCGAAGCGGATCGGCAGGGTCTCCCCCGCGCCGAGGCGGGCCGCGGCCTCGGCGGGATCGGCCCGGTGAGCCCCGGCGTACACCGGCGAGCGGCCCTCGGACTCCGCCCTGGTCCGCAGCTCATCGAGCTGCCCGGGCGTCGCCAGGTCGTAGTAGGCGGCACCCGAGCCGACCAGGGCAGCGACGACCTCCCGGTATCGCGCCAGGCGCATGCTCTGGCGGTACGACCCGTGGGGACCCCCGACCTCGATCCCCTCGTCCCAGTCGAGTCCCAGCCAGGTGAGGCCGTCAAGGATGTCCTGGTGATACTCGGGGGTGCTGCGCTCGGCATCGGTGTCGTCGGAACGGAGGATGAACGTCCCCCCGTTGTGCCGAGCGAACAGCCAGTTGTAGAGGGCGGTGCGCCCACCGCCCACATGCAGGAACCCCGTCGGCGACGGGGCAAACCGGACCCGGACGCTCACGTCCCCGCCACCACCGGATTGACCAGGCTGCCGATCCGCTCGATCGTGACCTCGACCCGGTCGCCGGCCACGATCGGCCCCACCCCGGCCGGCGTCCCGGTGAGGATCACGTCGCCCGGGAGCATCGTCATCACCCGGGTGATGAACGCGAAGATCTCCGCGACCCCGAACACCAGGTCGTCCGTCGACCCCTCCTGGCGGACTACCCCGTTCACCAGGCATGAGATCCGAAGGCCGGCGGGGTCCAGCTCGGTCTCGATCGCCGGGCCGAGCGGACAGAACGTATCGAACGACTTGGATCGCGTCCACTGACCGTCCCTGGTCTGCAGATCCCGGGCACTGACGTCGTTGGCGGCGGTGTAGCCGAGGATGTGCGCCGAGGCGTCCTCGGCGGTCACCTTGCGGCTCACGGTGCCCACGACGATCGCCAGCTCAGCCTCGTGGTGCACCTCCGACGACTCGGGAGGAAGCACGATCGCCGCCCCTGGCCCGATCACCGACGTGGCCGGCTTCATGAAGATGATCGGCTCGTCCGGAACGGAGTTGCCGAATTCGGCGGCGTGGTCGGCATAGTTGCGCCCGACGCACACGATCTTGGTTGGGAACACCGGGGCGAGGAGATGTGCCTCGTCGTACGGAATCACGACGTCCGTGGGCTCCCACGCGACGAACGGAGTCCCCCGATGCACCCGCACCCCATCGGCTTCGGCCACGCCGTAGGCGATCTCATCGCCGTGGATGCGGACGCGGACGATCTTCATGGGGCCACCTGCCGCTCCGCCACGAGGCGCTCACCGGCCGCGTGCCGCCGTCGTACCGCCTCCAGCGGTGACACGAGAGCGTCGGCGTCGATAGCGCCGACCAGGTCGCGCAGGGCGTGATGGTCGTGGGCGAGGCCCCGCGTCCAGGCGAGCCGCCACGAGGGATCCGGCGTGCCAAATCCGAGCAGCACCTCGGCGACCATGGCATCGGTCACCACCGGAGCGCGGCCGAAGTGCGAGGCCCGCGCGGTCATCAGCGCCGAGACCGCCTCCTCGAGATCCGCCCTGGTCTCACCCTCGAGTGCGGGCAACGCCCGCGTGCGAATGATGTTGAACGCAAACCCGGCGTCGGGGCCGGGGGTCCCGAAGTCCCCTCCCCACGGGACGGCTTGCGGCGACACCATGTCGCCGGGGCGGTCGGGCGCCCACCGGCCCGCCGGCCCCGGCTTCCCGGTGGCGCGGGGAAGGTCTTCGATTCCGATGCGCAGATTCGGTTGCTGGCCCACGATGCGCTCCTACGCGAATTCCAGCCAGTGGACGTACGGCTCGAGCGCCCCATTGACGGCCGCGTGAAACAGCTCCTGCGCCCGGCGAGTCACCGGGCCGACCCCGCCGCCGCCCACCACCCGGTCGTCGATCTCCCGGATCGGGGTGACCTCGGCGGCGGTGCCTGTGAAGAACGCCTCGTCGGCGTAGTACAGGTCCGACCGGGTCACCGCCGTCTCGGCGACGTCGTAGCCCTCATCGCCCAGCAGAGTCATCAGCGTGTCCCGGGTGATCCCGGCCAGGGCGCCGAGGCTCGTCGCCGGGGTGCGGACGACTCCGTCGCGCACCAGAAACAGGTTCTCCCCCGAGCCTTCGACCACGTACCCGGCGGTGTTGAGCAGCAGTGCCTCGTCGTACCCGCCGTCGATGGCCTCCTGCTTCGCCATCACGCTGTTGACGTACTGCCCCGTCCCCTTGGCATTGGGGACCATGGCCTCGTGGCCGACCCTCCGCCACGAGGAGACCCGCACCCGGATCCCCTTCTTCAGCCCCTCGGCGCCGAGGTAGGCACCCCACACCCACGACCCGATGGCGGTGTGGACACCGGCCCCCGCCGGGTTGAGCCCCAGCGATCCGGTCCCGAGGAACACGATCGGCCGCAGGTACACGGCCGGAAGGCCGTTGGCGCGCACCAGTTCCAGAGCCGCCTCCACCAGATCGGTGACGGTCCAGGGGAGGGGAATCCGGAAGGCCTTCGCCGAGCCGACGAGACGATGCATGTGATCGGTGAGGCGGAAGGCCGCCGACCCCCGCGGCGTGTCGTACACCCGGATGCCCTCGAACACCCCGGTCCCGTAGTGGAGCCCGTGGGAGAGGACGTGGACCGTGGCCTGTTCCCAGGGGACCATTTCCCCGTCGAACCAGATGAACTTGGTGGCTTCCATTGCTCTCCTCAGAGGGTGGGCGGTCTCATGTTGTCACATCGAGGTGACGACGGTGCCAGTCGAGGATCGCCTCGAATCGCTCGCGGCGGTACTTGGGCTTGCCCGACCGGGACAGCTCATGGCTGCTGCCGGGGAACCGCAGCATCTCGGTCTCGACCCCGCGGTCGGCGAGCACGGCGAACAACTGCTCCCCCTGCTCGATGGGGCAGCGGTAGTCGCTCTCGGAGTGCAGGATCAGGCACGGCGTGGTGATCCGGTGCGCCCGTGACAGCGGGCTCGCCTCCCACAACGCCGACCAGTCATCGTATCCCCACTGCCCCAGGTACGACCTCGGGAACCGGAAGCCGATGTCGGAGGTCCCGGCGAACGAGGTGAACGAGTAGAGGCCGCGTTCGGCCACGGCACTGCGCCACCGGTGGTCGACGGGGAGGATGCGGGCGGTGAGAAAGCCCCCGTACGAACCTCCCATGAGCCCCATCCGCTCTGGGTCCAGCCTGGGGAACCGCTCGAGAGCGGCTTCGACCACGGCGAGCACGTCCTCGAGGTCGGGCGGGCGATCCCCACCCCAGCGGCCCACCGGTACTCGCACGAACTCGGTGCCGCGGCCACTGGAGCCACGCGGGTTGCAGGCGACGACGCCGAAGCCGGCGGCGGCGTACACCTGGAACTCGTCGAAGAACGACCAGCCGTACCGGGTCGCCGGGCCGCCGTGAATGTTGAGGAGCAGCGGCACGCGGCCGACGCCGGGGGGAAGCACCACCCAGGCATCCAGGTCGACGCCGTCGTGCGGCACGATGAAGTGCTCCGGTTCGATCAGGGCCTCACGGAACGCCTCGTTGAGGGTGGTGAGCGTGCGCTCCACCCCGTCCTCCCACCATCGGAGCTCGCCCGGGTCGGTGGGGGCGGACGACACCAGCGCCATCGCCGACCCGTCCGACCGGGTGGTCATGCCAGTGATGCTCCTGGCGTCCGGGCCGGTGTCCTCCCACGACCCGTCGGGATGCACCGTGACGATCCGGTTGACGGTTCGGTCTTCGATCACACACCGGAACGATCCGTCGGCGAGCCACTGGGGGCCGGCCGGGGTCACCGCCGGGCTGGGCGGATCGAAGCTGCGATCGACATCCGCGGCAACGGGTGTGGTTTCCCTGCCGTCGATGCGATGCACGCCAAACACACCGGGGTAGGTCCACAGGTCGGGCATGCCGACGAGGTACCCGGTCCCATCGGGGGCGTAGTGCAGCGAGTCCCAATGGCCCACCGAAGTGAGCGCGACCGCGTCTCCGCCGGCGACCGGCACCTCCCACGCCTGGACGCCTGGGTCGATGTACGCCCGGGCGTGGCGAGCACTCATGAACCCGACCGCCTCGCCGTCGGGCCGCCATACGAGCCCGGCATCGCGGAATCCGGCGGTCAGCCGGCGCGGCTGGCCGCCGGTTGGATCGACGAGGAACACCGAGCGGGTCCGGTCCGCCAGCCAACCCTGGGTGTCGAAGCGGTATCCGGCGGCAGTCACTCGCTTTGCTCGCCGCTTCCGCTCGTCGTCGTCGAGCCCGGACCATCCCTCCGCCCATTCGGTGCCGGCGACCGCGAGCACCGACCCGTCGGGGGACCACTCCGCCTCGGAGGCGCCGAGCGAGAACGAGGAGACCACCCTGGCCTCCCCCCCGGAGGCGGGCATCGCCGCAACCTGGGCGTTCTCGCCCTCCTTCCCGGAGCCGCGCAGGAACGCCACCGACCCGCCGTCGGGCGACCAGCGGGGCCGGGTGTCGACGGGGCCATGCGTGAAGACCCGGGCCTCGAGGCCGTCCCACACCCAGATCTGGCGGTCGTAACGGTCGTCGTCGAGGTTCATCCGGGAAACGACGAAAGCAACGCGGGTGCCGTCGGGATGGATCTGCGGGTCGGACGGTGTCGCGAAACCGGCGAGGTCCTCGGGGCGCATCACGCCAAGGCTACCGGCCAACGCCCGATCCCGCGCTCCGGAGACTCGCGGCCTCACCGCGCGCTGAAGCATCGCACACAGGCCGATCTCCTACTCGATGGTGATCGACTTCACGAGTCTCCTGCTCGCGCCGAACGCCGCCGCGTCGCCTCATGAGACCAGGAACACGGTCCTGAGCACGAGACCGTGGATGAACGGTCCACGTCTCTCGAGAACTCAGCTCCATTGGTTCTCCGATCGACGAGCCGCGCAGCCGCAAACCCACTGCGCCCACTCCCTCGCGTCGGCGAGACGTGCCGGCTGCGCCGAGGTACTTCGACCTACCCTCTCGGCGATGCGCCGCTTGATCGCCTGCTCGTTCGGCCTCGGCTTGATTCCCAGGCGCTTGTGGCGCTCGGACGCCGGTGCGGGGACCTTCGGAGCGGCATTGGGAGCGGGCGTCGGCGGGCTGATGCTCGTCCACCGCGTCCCGTGGTGGCTCTCGGCGGGGGTGGCCGCGGCGGCGATCCTCGTATCGGTATGGGCCGCGGCTCCGTTCGGGGCCGATCACGCCGATCCGGGATGGGTGTGCATCGACGAGACCGCCGGCACCCTGGTGGCCCTGGTCGGGCTCGGAGGCATCCCCTGGGTAGCGGCATTGGTCGTCGCCAGGGCCGCCGACATCTTCAAAGTGCTGCCCGGGGTCCGCGCCGCCGAACGTCTCTCCGACGGCGTGGGCATCACCGCCGACGACGTCGTGGCCGGCCTCTATGGGCTTGCCGTGGGGTGGGTGTTCACGGGTCTGCTGGGCTAGAGCAGCGACCAGCTGTCAGCTACCAGCTGCCTCCTACCAGCGAGACTTGGATGCGCGGGGATTCGCCTTTCGCCTCCGGCTGCTGCCACTCCGCGGCCGCCAATCGGCGTCGGGCGCGTGGTCGAGGTCTCGCCCTTCCCTCGTCTCCTTTCGCGGGATCCATCGAGGGTCGAATCGCGAATCGCGAATCGCGAATCGCCGTCCGCTACCGGATGTTGAAGTACCAGTACCAGGCGCCGACGCTGAGCAGGCCTGCGAAGATCGCCGCCTTGAACGCCTGCTTGACGATCCCCCACAGGAAGACGATCGCGGTGATCACCCCGACCCCGATGAGCATCGCCAACAGGACGGGGTTCGCCTTCACCTGGTCGACGATTTGGCCGGCTAGCTCGGGGAGATCGTCGGGGATCTGGGCGAACATCGTGATCATCGAATCAGGTTAGGCACGGCGTCGCGACGCGACGGTGAACTTGGAACGCGTCGACCGTCGTATTGTGGAAGTGATGTCGAGTGCCGCGTCGGCCCCTCGTGCCGCTCGGGGACGGCGTGCCCCCCGTCCCCTTGTTGCCGCATTGCTGTCGGCGATCATCCCGGGGCTCGGCCACATCTACGCGGGGTGGCGGCGCCGGGGATGGATCTTCATCGCCATCACTGCCCTGGTCGTGGTGCCGGTGGCCGTCCTCGGCGTGTTCGTATTCTTCGTCAGCGGCCTGAGCCTTGCCGTGACCCTGTCCCGGCCGTTCTTCGAACACCCCGCCCTCCTGCTGGTGCTGCTGTCCGCCAACGCGGTGCTGCTCGCCTTCAGGGTGGCGGTCGTGATCGACGCCTACCTGGTC
>JAZDHM010000078.1:0-7239 GCA_043805935.1 Actinomycetota bacterium | reverse complement strand
CCACGATCTCGTCGAGGTTCGGGGCGTATTGGGCGAGGAACAGGCCACGGAACAGCTCCACCGAGTCGGCCACGAAGCGCCGCAGATCGGCGCCCTCGGACGCGAGTCGAGCGATCAGGATGAGCACCGCGGCGGCGTCTTGAGCAGCGATAGCGTCGACGAGTTGTTCGAAGGCCTCGGACCCGGCGAGCCCGAGCGCGCGGGTGACGCCTTTCGGGTCCACCTTCCCCCCGCCGAGCGCCGCCACCTGCTCCAACAGGCCCAGGGCATCCCGGGCGCTCCCGGTGGCATGACGGGCGATGAGCGCCAGACCCTCAGGCGTCGGATGCAGTCCCTCGGCCTTGGCGATCGCCGCCATGTGGTCGACGAGGGCCTCCGAGCCTATCGGCCGAAAGTCGAACCGCTGCGTGCGGCTCCGGATCGTGTCCGGCAGCTTGTATGGCTCGGTGGTGGACAGCACGAAGTGGGCGTGCTCCGGCGGTTCCTCGAGCGTCTTGAGTAGGGCATTGGCCGCCGCTCGCGACAGCATGTGCGCCTCGTCCAAGATGTACACCCGCCGCGCTCCGCCGACGCTGGCGACGGTTCCGACGTTCGCCCTGATCTCGCGGACGTCTTCCACCTTGTTGTGTGACGCTGCGTCGAGTTCGATGACGTCCATCGACGATCCCTCGGTGATGCCGACACAGGAGTCGCAGAGGTTGCATGGCTCGCCGTCGGGGCGTCGGTTGGGGCAGTTGAGCGCCTTGGCGAGGATGCGAGCGGTGGTGGTCTTGCCCGTGCCGCGCGGGCCGGCGAACAGGTAGGCGTGGGCGACCTTTCCCGCCTGCACCTCTCGGGCGAGGGTCTCGGTGACGTGCGTTTGGCCGATCACCTCCGAGAACAGCTGAGGCCGGTATTTGCGGTACAGGGCCTGATAGTCGGGCACGGAGCGATGGTACCGGGCGGGTGTGCTGAGCCGGAGGGCCGTCAGTTGCCAGCTGCCGGCTTCCAGCCACCAGCCAGGAGGTCTCCAACGCGTCCGTCGAATTGCCAACTGCGAATCGCGAATTGCTACTTGGCCTCGAAGTCCAGCGCCACGTCGAGCGCCGGAGCGCTGTGGGTGAGCCATCCCAGGGAGATCACGTCGACCCCGGTGGCGGCGACCTCGGCGACGTTGCTCGGGGTGATGCTGCCCGACGCCTCCAGTACTGCTCGGCCCGCGGTCCGCTCGACAGCGGCGCGCATCGCATCGAGGCTCATGTTGTCGAGCAGGACGACGTCGGCACCGGCGGCGATCGCCTCATCGAGCTGGTCGAGGTCGGTCACCTCCACCTCCACGGTGGTGAGGTGCCCGACGGCAGCCCGGGCACCCTTCACCGCGGCGGCCACCGATCCGGCAACGACGAGGTGGTTGTCCTTGATCAGCACCGCGTCGTAGAGCCCGAAGCGATGGGTGGTACCGCCACCGCAGCGAACCGCGTACTTCTCCAGGGCTCGCAACCCCGGCGTCGTCTTGCGAGTGGCGGCGATGACCGCGTGGGTGCCGCCGACCGCCTCGACCACTCCCGCCGTCCTGGTGGCGATCCCGCACATATGGCCGAGGAGGTTCAATGCCACCCGCTCGCCGGTGAGGATCGCCCGGGCAGGCCCCGAAACGACGGCGAGCGTGGTGCTTGCGGCAACCCGAGCACCGTCGGGCACCCGTGTGTCGACGACGACGCGATCGTCCAGGAGGCCGAACGTGGCCGTGGCGATGCCGAGACCTGCGACGACTCCGGCCTCCCTGGCCACCACCCTGCCCGTGGCCACCGCGCCGTCGGGCACGATGGCATCGGTCGTGATGTCACCGGCGTCACCCAGGTCCTCGTCGAGAGCCCGCTTCAGCACCGGCCTCCAGATCGTCTCGGGAGGCGGCTCGAGGGTCATGTGAACACGAGGCTGTGGTTCCACGCCGGGTCGCTCTCGGGGAAGTCGGAGCGGTGGTGGGCACCCCGGGACTCGGTTCGGGCAAGGGCGCTCGTGGCGATCATCGCCGAGGCTTCGATCATGTTGCGGCCCTCGGACGGCGCCGGTGGAATCGACCCGGCAAGGGTGGCAAGCTCCCGGCGTGCCGCCACGAGGCCGATGCGGTCACGGACCACTCCGACCTTCTCCCACATCAGGCGGCGGAGGCTCGCCACCGCTGCCGGATCGACCTCGGGGACCGGACCAGGGTCGGGCGCCTCGAGCACGACCGGCGCCTCGGCGCCGAGTGCGACGACGTCGGCGGCCACGGCCTCGCCGAACACCAGCCCCTCGAGCAGCGAGTTGCTGGCCAGACGATTGGCTCCGTGAACCCCCGACCGGCTCGCCTCTCCGACCGACCACAGGCCGGGGACCGACGCCCTCCCCGAGAGGTCGACTGCGATGCCGCCCATGTGGTAGTGCGCCGCCGGCTCCGCCGGAATCGGCGTGGTGCGGGGATCGATCCCATCGTCCATGCACTCCTTGAACACCGTCGGGAAGCGGTCGGGGAATCGCTCACCGACCGTGCGGGCGTCGAGGAACACCTTGCGGCCCGCCATGAGACGGCGCCACACCGCCCTGGCGACGACGTCGCGGGGGGCCAGCTCGGCGTCGCGGTGCTTCCCGACCATGAAACGGGCCCCCTCGTCGTCGATCAGGGTCGCTCCCTCCCCGCGCAACGCCTCGGTGAGGAGAGGCATCGGATCCCGGCCCGAGGCGAGGGCCGTCGGGTGGAACTGCAGGAACTCCACGTCGGCTACGGCGGCACCCGCCCGTCTGGCCATCGCCAGACCGTCGCCGGTCACCTCCACCGGGTTGGTGGTGTTGGCGTAGACGCGCCCGAGGCCGCCGGTGGCGAGCACCACGGCTCCCGAACGGATAAGGAGACGCTCGCCGCCCGGCCCCCGGGCGGTGATTCCTCGCACCGCTCCGCCGTCGACCACCAGGTCGGTGACGAACACCCGCTCCAGCAGCCGAATGTGGGACGCCGACCGCGTCGATTCGACCAGCGCCCGGCTCACCTCGGCGCCGGTGGCGTCTCCGTCGGCATGGACGATTCGGCGCACCGAATGGCCCGCCTCGCGGCCGAGCATCAGGTCGCCGTCAGGCTCGGTGTCGAATCGGGCTCCCCGCTGGCGCAGATGGGCGATTCCCTCGGCGGCGTGGCCGGCGAGGGCACCCACGGCCTCGGCGTCATTCAGCCCGCCGCCGACGGCGATAGTGTCGGCGGCGTGTCGGGCCGGCGAGTCCTCCGGGGACACCGACACGGCGATTCCCCCCTGTGCCCACCAAGTCGATCCGCCGCCCAGTTCGGTCTTGGTCACGAGCACCACGTCGAGGGACGGCATGGACAGCGCGGTGGTCAGCCCGGCAATACCGGTGCCCACCACCACACAATCGGCGCTCAGGACCTTGTCGAAGGTCATCCGCCCCGCCCCCGCCCGACCTCGAGCATCCGCTCCACGGCCCGACGAGCCCGTCCCGCCATCTCGGGCGGCACGGTGATCTCGTACTTCAGATCGCGCAGCGACTGGTAGATCTTGGGCAGCGTGATCGTCCCCATGTACGGGCACATCTGACACGGCCGCACGAACTCGACGTCGGGGAAGTTCACCGACACGTTCGACGCCATCGAGCACTCCGTGACCAGCAGCACCCGCGGCGGCCGCTGTTCGTCGACTCGCTTGATCATGCCCGATGTCGAACCCACGAAGTCTGCTTCGGCCAGGACCTCGGGTGGGCATTCGGGGTGAGCGAGCACCTGGATGTCGCCGTCGTACGCCGCCCGGAAGCGTCTGATCTCATCGGGGGTGAACCGCTCGTGCACCATGCAGTGCCCGCGCCAGAGGACGATCTCGACGTCGGTGTGCTCGGCCACGTATTCACCGAGGTACTCGTCGGGGAGGAAGATCACCCGCGGCACACCCAGTGACTCCACCACCTCGACCGCGTTCGACGACGTGCAGCAGATGTCGGACTCGGCCTTGACGTCGGCGGACGTGTTGACGTAAGTGACGACCGGGGTGTTGGGGTAGCGCTCACGGAGGAGCCTGACATCGGCGCCGGTGATCGACTCGGCCAGGGAGCATCCCGCTTCGAGATCGGGGATCAGCACGGTCTTGTCGGGGTTGATCAGCTTGGCCGTCTCGGCCATGAAGTGGACGCCGGCGACCACGACGACGTCGGCCTGCGTGTCCGCAGCCATGTAGGCCATCGCCAGGGAGTCACCGACGAGGTCGGCCACTCCGTGGAAGATCTCGGGCGCCTGGTAGTTGTGGGCGATGACGACCGCGTTGCGCTCCGCCTTGAGCCGCTCGATGGCGATCACGAAGGGTGCGACCGCCTCCCACTCGAACTCGGGGACGACCCCGGCCATCGGCCGGTACCGTCGATCGAGCGTGTCCCGATCCTTGCGGGACAGCGACTCCAACGGGATCAGGTCCGTCGTCACCACTGACGCCTCCTTATGCTCACCATGAGCATATCTCTGAAGTCTAGAACGCCGGGAGGGGAAGGCCGTATTCCGGGAGACCGCGATGAGCTATGAGCGAATGGCGAAATCCCGCCGGACCGCCTCTTGCGGGCGACGGGAAGCGTTCGACTTTCGACCCTCGACTTTCGACGCTTCGTGATCGAAGCCAGTCGACGAGTCTTGCGGGTAACGGGTAACGGGCAACTGGCAACACTCGGGCCGGCGACGGGCGCCGGGCTGAGCTTCGCTCAGCCGCTCGTCCTCATCCCCGGGAGCCCCACCCCGGGGGCGGGTCGTTCCAGCATCACCTCCCGCCGGAACCGGTACAGCTCGGCAGGGCGGCCACCGGTGGTGGTGTCGAATGAACCGGTCCCCTCGACGAGCCCGCCCCGCTCGACCAGACGGCGGAAGTTCTGCGTGTGCACCCGGCCGCCCCACAACGCCTCGACGACCCGCTGCAGGCCCCGGAGGGTGAAGCGGGCGGGGAGCAGCTCGAACACGACCGGCCGATACCCCAGCTTCCCCCGCAGCCTGCCCAGTGCCTGGGCGGTGATTCGGCGGTGGTCGAACGCCATCGCCTCACCGCGGGTGGGGCCGTCGGGCCCGACCTCTTCCGCCTCCGGGACCCATCCGATCTCGTACAGCAGCTCGTACCGCTCCAGGGTTCGTTCCACGTCCCACGGGCTCCCACCGAGCCCGAAGACGATAGAAGCCCTCTCCCGGCGGCTCGCCCGATCGGCCGGGGAGGCGGCGGCGACCCATGCCTCCAGGATGGGGATGATCACGTCGTCGAGAACCGGGGACCGCCCTGCCCGAAAGTCCTCCCATGGGAGGAAGTCGTAGAGACTCCGCCAGGTGCCGCTGGTCGGCGCCTCGTGGGTCAACGCCAGGTAGGCCACCGATACCAGCCGGGAGGACGGGTCGGGCCCCCGGTCCCGGTCCCCGAGCGTGTACAACTGCTCGACGTAGCCCAAATCGAGGCCGGTGGTCGCGGCAACACCCCGACGCAGCGAGCGCTCGAGGGTCCGGTCGGCCGCCACGTCGAGCGTCGCCAACGGCAGCCCGGGAGGCTCCTTGTCGATCGTGAGCACCCGGGGACGCTCCTCGGTCACCGCGATCACCACGGCAATGAGTCCCACCTGTACTCGGATCGAATGCTTTGAGGAGTCGCTCATGGTTCGTGGGTCGACCACGAGCTAGGCCGCGGTCGTGCGTGATAGCCTCCGCTCGGGACACGGACAACCGGTCCCATCGACGCCAACCTAGGAGTAAGGGACGATGCGTGCACGCAGGTTGCTGTGGCTGGCCCTGGTGGTCGCTCTCGTAGCCGCCGCATGCGGCGACGACGATGGGGGCACCACTACCGCCGCCACCTCATCTTCCACCACACAGGCCGAAGCCCTGACGCAGACCCCCGGGGTGCTCACCGTCGGCTCCGACATCCCGTACCCACCGTTCGAGGACTTCGACGCGGCTGGGAACGTGATCGGATTCGACGCCGATCTCACGAACGAGATCGCGAGTCGTCTCGGACTGACCGTCACCTGGATAGACACCGACTTCGACACGATCTTCACCCAGCTGGCCACCGGCCGCTTCGACGCGGTCATCTCGGCGAGCACGATCACTCCCGAACGGGCACAGCAGGTGAACTTCAGCGACACCTACTACAACTCCCAACAGGCGCTGACCGTCAACACCGACCTGAACCCCGGTATCCACTCGGTCGACGACCTCGCCGCCGGTGACACCGTGGGCGTCCAGACCGGGACTACCGGAGCCGACTGGGCCACGGCCAACCTCGCTCCCAACGGGATCGAGATCCGCGAGTTCGTCTCCGTCGCCGACGCCTACAACGCCGTCGAGGCGGGGCAGGTCGTGGGCGTGGTCAGCGACGAGCCGTCGGCGGTGGCCGAAGTGGCCAACCGGACGGGCCTGGAGATCGTCCAAGCCATCGACACCAACGAGCACTACGGCATCGCCGTCGACCCCGCTCGGCCGCTACTCCTGGCAGAGATCAACCGGGTCCTCGGCGAGATGATCGACGACGGCACCTACCAGGGGATCTACGACGCCTGGTTCGACGCACCGGCGGGGAGCGTGCTCTACGAGCCGCCGGCGCCGGCAGCGGTCGGCACCCCGGAGAATCCGATTCAGGTTCTCTACGTGCCGTCGGTTGCGGCTGAGGACATAATTGCGGGGGGCGAGTTGCTCGCCGCGGCGCTCAACACGGCGACGGGCCTCACCTTCGAGGTGTCGGTGCCGACGTCGTATGCGGCGACGGTGGAGGCGATGTGTGCCTCGCCGGACAACACGATCGGGTTCATTCCGGCGCATGCGTACGTGCTGGCCAACAGCCTGTGCGGCGTGAATGTGGCCCTCAAGTCACTGCGGTTCGGGTACACGGAGTACTGGACCGAGTTCATCGTGCCCCGTGACAGCGACATCCAGACGTTCGAGGATCTCGCCGGCATGACGTGGGCGTATCCCGATGGGGCGTCGACGTCGGGCTTCATCGTTCCCTCCGGCATGTTCGCCTCGATGGGTGTGACCCCGGGTGAGGGGCTGGAGGCGGGCGGGCACACCGAGGTGGTCCGTGCCATCTACAACGGTGAGGCCGACTTCGGCACGGTGTTCTTCAGCCCGACCATCGACGCCGCCAAGGCGCCGATCTGGGATGGCGACCCGGCGCATGCCGACGTCACCGACCCGACGAGCTGTGTGATCAACGGTGACGGGGAGATCGACTGCAACGGCGAGTTCCCCCGGGACGCCCGCCGCAA
>JAZDHM010000077.1:0-2978 GCA_043805935.1 Actinomycetota bacterium | reverse complement strand
GGGATCCACGCCGGCGATGATCGACGACCGTCGCATCCGCATCCAGGGAAGGCCGACGAAGAACAACCCGGGGACGGGCGACACCCCATCGTCGTGGATCACCACCCCGTTCCGGTCGACCACAGGGAGATGGATCCACGAGAGGCCAGCATCGAACCCGGTGCACCACACCACCGAGCCCACGCCGGCGGCGGCGAGGTCGAGCTCGAGAGGGCCGCGCAGCGCCTCCGGATCCGTGCATGGCTCATCGGCGGGGTCGGACTCGAGAGGCCCCGCCTCCATGCCCGTACGGGCGATGTGGGCCTCGACCAGGCCTTTGATCATGACCGAGCCGGCGTCAGCCGCCTGGATGGCATCGGCCACCGTGTCCTCAAAGGTCACGATCCCATTCGACACGCCGCCCAGCCGGCCGACGAGAACCGCACCGAGTCCTGAAAGCCACTGCAGGCTGACGGTGTGCCCCCGTCTCCCCACGCCCGACACCTGGGGCCAGGCGGCTCGGAGCATCGCCGGGTCGGGCAGGTCGGCGGGCCGCATGTCGAGGAAGCCGATGTCGGACAACCACGCCGTGATGTCCCGGCCCCGGTAGCGGCGCAGGGTACGCGTCACCGAGCTGCAGCTGAGATACACACTCCGTCCCGCGCCCAGCAGGTCCTCCGCTATCTGGCAACCCGACTGCGCCGTTCCGACCACCAGGACCGCCCCGGCCGGCAGATCCTCCGGGTTGCGGTACTCGCCGGCGTGGGGTTGGGCGACTCCCGGGGGAAACGACCCGGCCACGGCCGGGATCCTGGCACGGCGCATCGGGCCGGAGGCGATCACCACCGACCGGGCCGGGATGACCGACAGGTCGGGGGCATCGGTGCCGATCTCGAATCCCCCGGCCCCCTCTTTGACCGAGGTGACGGTCACGCCGGTGCGAACCGGGAGTTGGAACTTGGCGGCATACCGTTCGAACGAGTCGGCCAGCTCCGTGGCGCTGGGAAAGGCGTCGGGGTCGCCGTCGTAGTCGAGCCCGGGCAGCCCGTTCATCCAGTTGGGAGTGTTCACCCGGAACGAGTCCCACCGCTGGGTGCGCCAGGTGTCGCCGATGCGGCCCTGTTCCAACACGAGATGATCGACACCTCGCTCTTGGAGGCGCCGGCTGACGCCGAGACCGGCCTGGCCGGCCCCGACCACGACGCAGTCGACGGGCATCTTCATGCTGCCGATCCCACCGGGGAGACACACGCGGCACAGGATGGGTCGCTCGGTGAGCCCGGCGTGGCTCGGCGATGTCGGTCGTGTGTCATCCGGCGAGCATACGGGGGCGGCACGCCTAGGCAGCCCGGCAGGGGTGACCCGAAGGTTCCCGACACGGACGGGGCGCGCCCACGCTCCGTCCCGGCCGAGCGGACCGACGGGAGCGCTTCCGCACCGTCGTAGGCTCGGGTGGATGCGCACCGAGGACACCCCCCGCACCACCACCGCCCGCCAGACCGGCCTGGCCGCGGTCCGGCGGATGTTCACCTCGCTCCAGGTGCCCAACTTCCGGCTGTTCTTCGCCGGGCAGGTGATCTCGCTGTCGGGCACCTGGATGCAGGGTGTCGCCCAGGCCTGGCTGGTCCTCGACCTCACCGGCAGCGGGACGGCGCTCGGCCTGGTGTCGTCGCTGCAGTTCCTCCCGGTGCTGCTGTTCGGCCCGATGGGAGGGGTGCTCGCCGACCGGTTCGACAAGCGCAAGGTGCTCTACGCCACCCAGACCACCGCAGCGACCTTGGCGGCGATCCTGGGAACGCTGGTCGCCACCGGTGTGATCGAGGTGTGGATGGTGTACGTGCTGGCGGCGTGCCTCGGGTTGGTCCAGGTGGTCGACAACCCGACCCGGATGACCTTCATCCACGAGATGGTGGGCGCCGAGAACCTCACCAACGCGGTGAGCCTCAACTCGGTGCTGGTCAACGTGGCCCGGGTGATCGGCCCCGGGGCGGCCGGGGCGCTGATCGTCACCGTCGGCCTGGCCCCGTGTTTCTTCATCAACGCCGTGTCGTACGTGGCGGTGCTGATCGCGCTGTTCCTGATGAACCCGAGCCGACTCTTCCGGGGCGAACGGGTGGCGCGGCGCCGCGGGCAGCTGCGCGAGGGGTTCCGTTACGTGCGGGCCACTCCCGAGGTGCTGGTGCCGCTGGTGATGATGGCGGTGATCGGCACGCTCGCCTACGAGTTCCAGGTATCGCTTCCGCTGCTGGCCCGATTCACCTTCCACGGCGACGCCGGCACCTTCGCCAAGATGTCGGTGCTGATGGGCGCCGGAGCGATCGTCGGCGGGCTGATCACCGCGGCGTCGAAGCGAACATCGGCAACGGTCCTGGCGTGGACCGCCGGCCTGTTCGGGGCGATCCAGTTGCTCACTGCGGTGGCACCCACCCTCGCCCTCACCTACGCCGCCCTGGTGCTCCTCGGTGCCACCTCGATCCGGGTGATCTCCCTGGGCAACGCCACCTTGCAGTTGGCGGCCTCACCGGCCATGCGCGGCCGGGTGATGGCGTTGTGGTCGGTGGCGTTCCTGGGCTCCACCCCGATCGGTGGTCCCATCGTGGGATGGGTGGGCGAGCACCTCGGACCGCGGGTGGCAATAGGCATGGGTGGCGCGGCGTCGGTGGCGTGCGGCTTGTTCGCCTACCGGGCGTTGGCGCGGATCAGGCTGCGGGCCAACGGGGAAGAACCGGCGGTGGAGGTGCAGGAACGGGAGGGATGAGGGGGGTTCGGGGAGGCACAGCCGGGGTGGACTCGGCTTTCCCTCCCTCGATCCCTAGACACCGGAGAAGGCCGGTCCGCTGCCTTCACCCCGAGTCTCATTCTGCATCCACGCGCCACATGGACACACGCCCGCCTTCTGGTTCCGAATCCCGGCGCCGTTCGCGGGATGGCAAGGGGGCTTGAACCGTCGGTTCGTGGTGTGACCGTCGCTTCCGACCGCCCCGTTGTCGCCTGCCGGC
>JAZDHM010000076.1:0-8416 GCA_043805935.1 Actinomycetota bacterium | reverse complement strand
GAGATGATCACCGGGACGTCGATGCCCGTAGCGGCCTTGATCGCCATGCGGATCCCATGCGCCGACGAGTCCGGATCGCGGGGGAGGAGGACCGCGGTCCCCGGTGCGGCGTTGGATCGGTCCACCCCGGCGTTGGCGCAGATGAACCCGTGCCGGGTCTTGGCGATCACCAGGTCGCCACGGCGACGGATCACCTCGACCGCCTGTTCGAGCACGAGGGTGCGGTATGCCTTCTCCTCGTCTCCCGTTAGAACCGCCACGGCCCCCTCCGCCTTGGAGACGATCTTGTGGGTGACGACCAGCACGTCGCCTGCCTGGATGGCCAGACCGGCGCGGCCGACCGCCGCCAGGATCAGCGCCGGCAGGTCGTCGCCGCGGGCGATTTCCGGCATGCCGGCCAAGGGGTGGATCGTGAGGGTCATGCCAGCCCCATGATGACCGTTGCCAGGTGGGCGGCGGCGTCGCGTTCGGCGATGCGCGTGTCGGCGGGGTGTATGGCGACCGCTCCCGACAGGGCGTCGACGTCGGCGGCGTCGGAGCGGTCCACCACCAGATCGGTGAGCAGGTCTTCGTAGGCGGCCAGCACTCCGGAGTTCCCGGCGGGCAATCCCAGTGAGGCCATCACTCGGTCGGCCGGTCCTTTGATCGCCTTTCCCGCGAAGAGCGGGCTCACCGCCACCACCCGGTCGGCGCCGGCGACCGCCGCGCGAACCCCGGGCACCGCGAGGATCGGCCAGATCGAGAGGGGGGGATTGGAGGGGGCGATCACCACGAGGTCGGCGCCCGAGATCGCCTCGAGCACCCCGCGGGCTGGAGCCGCCTCCTCCGCCCCATCGAATCGGACCTGGGCGACTTCGTCGCGCTGGCCCCGCAACACGAAGTACTCCTGGAAGGCGAGCCAGCGCCCTCCCGGAATCCGCAGCCGGGTTCTGACCGCATCGTCGGTCACCGGCAGCACGGTGTGGCGCACGTCGAAGGCGGCGGCGATTCCGGCGGTGATGCTGCTGAGCGGCTCACCCGCGTCGAGGGCCGCGGTTCGGGCGAGGCACGTGGCGAGATCGGCATCCCCGATGCGGAACGTGGTGTCGACCCCCAGTGACTTCAGACGGCCCATGACGTCGAACGAGTCCCCGGCGAGGCCCCAGCCGTGCGGTCCTTCGCGCCCTGCCAACGTGTACACCACGGTGTCGAGGTCGGCCGACACGTGCACGCCGTGGATTCGGTCATCGTCGCCGACGTTGACGACGACGGTGAGGTCCGGGGGGTCGAGGATCGCCGCGAAGCCGCGAGCGGCGCGCGCCCCTCCGACGCCGCCGGCGAGGATGGTTACCCGGCTCAATCTGCGCCCTCCGTAGAATGCGTCCCGTCCATGTCCACCGATCCATCGACCAGCCGCGCTCTCGCCCCCACCGTCGTCGCCGTGGTGATAGCCGACGACGCCGCATTGCTGGAGGGATGCCTGAAGGCGATCGGCGGGCAAGTGTACGGACCGTCGAAGGTGTTCGTCGTCGGGGGCGACGAGGCGGTACGGCGCGTCGCCGGCGAGATGGATGCGTCGTGGAGGCCCAACCTGCGCGGCATCTACGATTCGATGGGCGCCGGCATCGACTACGTCTGGGCGCTCCGCCAACGCGCCCGGCCCGATCCAGCAGCCCTGCGCGCCCTGGTGGAGGATGGATCCCGGGTGGACGCCTCGGTGGCGGGGTCCAAGGTCGTCGACGCCGCCAACCCCGAGCTGCTGGTGTCCGTCGGCTACGCCACGGACGTCTTCGACGCCCCCTACTCCGGGCTCCAGGCAGGGGAGCTCGACCAGGCGCAGTTCGACGTGATCCGCGACGTGGCATCGGTGTCCGACGCGTCGATGCTGATCCGCCGAGACCTGTTCCGCGGCCTCGGTGGCGTCGATCCGATGATGCCGCCGTCGTCGGCGGCGGTCGACTTCTGCCAGCGGGCGCGTCTGCGCGGTGCCCGGGTCGTCGTGGTCCCGTCGTCGGTTGTGCGCTACGAGGGCCGCGATCCGGCCTCACCGTGGCGGGATCGGGCGGGGGAGACCAGGGCGATGATCAAGGCGTACGGGCCCCTGACCCTGGCATGGGCGATCCCTGTGGCGTTCCTCGTCGGGGTCGCGGAGAGCGTGTTCGGGCCCTTCGTAGGCAGATTCCCGCTTCCCGGGCTCATCGCCGCCGGGCTGTGGAACATCGCTCACCTCCCGTCGGCCATCAGGGCCCGATGGCAGGTGCGCCACGGCCGCGAGGTGGGAGACGAGGAGCTGTTCCGGTACCAGGTGAATGGGTCGGCCCGGCTGCGCGCCCTGTACGAGGACCTGCTGGAGCGGATCCGCGTTCGGTTTCCGGAGGGTGTCCTCTCCGGGTTCAGCGAGGCGGTGGAAGCGGGCCAGCAGCGGGTGCGTAACCCCGCCTTCTTCGTCGGCTTCATCGGCATCGCCTTCGCGCTGATCGCCACCCGCCAGATCTGGGGACAGCACCTCCCCGTGGTCGGTTTCTCCCTGCCCCCGGCGGCGTCACCGACGGCGGCGCTTGGGGCGTACGCCGGTGGCTGGAATCCAGGCGGTCTGGGATCGCCGGAGGTGCTCCCTCCGTCGGTCGCGGCCACCGCTCTCGTTCAGATCCTCGCGTTCGCCAAGGCGGGGGCGGCGGTGGCGCTGATCATGGTCATCTCGTTCGTGGCCGGCGTGTTCGGGATGGCGCGGCTGCTGCGGAGTTGGGGGATCGGATCGGTGGCCGGATACTTGGCCGGCATCGTGCTCATGGGTGGCCCGGCGCTGGGGGCGGCGGCGGCGGGGACGCACTGGGGAGTGATCCCGACAGTCGCCGCTTTGCCCTGGGCGGTCGGGGCAACCGCACGCCCGTGGTCGGGGAACCGCCGGTCGCGCCTCAGCCGCGCCGCCGGGGCGATCATCGCCGTCGGGATCGCTGCGGCCTACTTCCCGTTGGCGGGCGTCATCCCCGTCGTCGCCGCCCTGTGCTGGGCGGCCGTCGGGGTGGGGGACCGGGCCCGGATGGTCGGCCGTGCCCTCGTCGCCAGCGTCCTCGCCGTGCCGCTCCTCATGCCGTGGGTGCTCTACGCCGACCTCCCCGGCATCCTCACCGCGGGCGAGAAGGCGTTCTGGTCACCCGCCTGGATCCTCGTCGTCGCCTTCGGGGCCGCCGTGGCCGCCGTCCTCGTCTCTGGTGAGGCGATCCTGTCGGCGATCGGTGGTTGGGGGGCAATGCTGGCCGTCCTCGGCGGGCTTGCTGCCCGTTTGGGGACCGTGGGGGCCGGTTCTCAGGTGGAGGCGGCCGGCGAGCTGCTCGCGGCCCTCGGGGTGGCTACGGTCGTCGGCGCCGCGTTCGAGGCGAGCAGCACCCGCCGCCGCCAGCTCGCCGTCAAGCCGCACCGGCTGGCGATCGTCGGTGCGGCGGCTGGCTCGCTGCTCGTGCTCTCCACGCTGCTCCTTGGCGGGCCCGGGAGGGCCGGTCTGCCCGCCGACGCCATGACCGGCACGCTCGACTTTGCCGTTCCCACAGACGGCCCGCCCACGAGGGTCCTGCTCTTTGGCTCCGGTGTCCCCGGGGAGAGGCGCGACCTCGTCGGTTTGTCGTACCGGGTGATCATCCCGCCCTATCCGACGACCCTCGATGCGGATCTGAACGAGCCGCGGCTGGGAGACGATGCCCTCGCCGCGTTCCTGCAAGACCTGCTCGACGGAAGGGTGCGGCGGGCAGGCGACACCCTCGCTTCATTCGGCATCGGGTGGGTGGTCTTCACCGAGCCCAGCCCGCTCGAGGCGCTGTTCGATGCCCAGCTCGACCTGGTTCCGCTCGCTTCGCTCGATGTCCCGGTCTATCGCAATGAGGTGGCGACGGCGGTGGCGCTCGACTTCGACGGGACGGCCTGGGTGCCCTCCGGCACCGGATACCGCTCCCCGGACGGGCGTCAGTCGAACTCGGTCCTCGTGGCCGCCAACGCCGATTACCGCTGGGGGCCGGGGACATGGGAGCAGGACGATTGGCGCAACGAGGTGACGGCTTCGGGGAACCGGGTGCGCTTCAAGCCATTCCTCCCGCGGCGGGTCATGGCATTCGCCGCCGGGGGGTGGCTGGTGGCCCTCGGCGGAGCGTGGGCACTCGGCCGCTTCGTGAGGGGGTCGCGGTGAGACGGACCCTGCTCGCCATCGCCGTCGTCGCCGTAGGGGCCGCGGCGACCATCCTGTCGCCTCCCGCCCCGCCACCCGACCCACTCGGCGGGCTGATCATCGACCCGCCGGGCATCGAATCCCCGATCGACGCGGCGATTTGGTACTGCCCGTGGGCGCAATCGGACGCCGAGCGCGATTCGTTCGTGGGAGTGGCGTCGATCGCACCCGCGGACGCCGTCTTCACGTTCCCGGTTTCCATTCCCGGGGAGTCCCCCGACGAGGCGCAGGCGTCCATGCCCGGGCCGGGCGCCGCCGGGATCACCCTCTCCGACATCGCCCAACGGGGGGATTCTCCCGGGTTCATTGAGTTCAACGGGGGCCCATCGGCGGCATCGGTGACCGTGACCGGCGGCATCCTCGCCGCCGATGACTGCATTGCCACCGGACCCGACGAGTGGTTCTTTCCCGGTGGGTCGACCATGACCGGAGAGCGGCTCGTCTTGCGCCTGTTCAACCCGTTCCCGCAGACGGCCAAGGTCACCGTCACCGGGTTCTCCGAGATCGGGGTCGAGGCGCTCGGTGAGCTCCGGTCGGTGTCGGTCAATCCCCGGTCGTGGCGCGACATCTCGTTCGAGGAACTCCTCCGTCAGCGCCAGACCCTGGTGCTCTCCGTCCACGCAGACGAAGGCCTCGCCATCCCGGCGATGGCCTGGACGAGCGGCACCGACCAGGCGTGGTGGGCGGGCACCGACCTGTCCACGACGTGGGAGTTCCCGGTCGTGCGCACCGAGGGCCTGGACACCGCCTCGATCGTGGTGGCCAACCCTTCGAGCACCTCGGTGGACATCACCGTCGACCTGTACACCGAGGAGGGCGCGCAGCGTGGGGCGTTCGCGTTCAGCATTCCCGCCCAATCGCCACTCCGCATCGGCTTCGGGGAGGTCGACGCCGCGGTTGTCGGGGCCGTGGTCACCGCCACCTCCCCGGTGTCCGCCGTGGCCACCGCCACCGGGGCGGGGGGCACGGCGGCGACGGCGGGTTCCGCAGAGCCGGCCCGGTCGTGGCTGCTTCCGGGGTTGCGCAACGCCGGGGCGAGAAAGGGCACGCTGTGGTTGCTCAACTCCGCAGACGACAGCGTGTCCGTCACCATCAGCGCGCTGACCGGCGGGGAGACCCTGAACACCAAGCAGATCGTGCCGCCGGGCACCGTCGTCCGGGTCGACCTGGGAGGGGGAGGCACCCTCGGCTACCTGCTCACCTCCGCAGACCCGTTCACCGCGGCGTGGAGTCTCACCGGACCGAGTGGCACGGCGTTCTCCGCCGGCATCCCGGTCCCTGGGACCGATTTCGGGGAGCCTGTCCCGGAAGGCTCCGATGGCTGACCCGGTAGCTCGGGTCGTGATCGGGGTGGCGGCGGCCGGGGCGGCGGTCGGGTTCGCCCTGGTGGCGTGGCGGGCCGAGCGCCGTCGAGCGCTGCGAGTCCCCCTGTCACTGAGCGGGATCGACGGCCGGGTGGTGCTGTTCTCCGACGCCGGGTGCGCCCGCTGCGACCAGGCCCGGCAGGCGCTCGAGGCGATCGGAAAGCCCTATGAGGAGATCGCTTACGACGAACGACCCGGCCTGGTGACAGCCGCCGGAGTGGAGGCGGTGCCGTTGATCGTCGTGCGGCGCCCCGACGGCAGCGAAGCCGGGAGGATGGCGGGCAAGGTGACACCGAGACGCCTGCGGAGACTGCTGGCGGCGGCGGGGCTCTGAGAGAGAGGCTTCCAGCTTCCAGCTACCAGCTTCCAGCTCAATCTGAAGCGGGACTCTTGCTGGTGGCTGGTGGCTGGCAGCTGGTGCCTGGTGGCTGCGCTAATCACACTGATGTGATTAACCTCCTCGCCATGACTGAGCACTGCGTCCGCTGCGCCGCTCCCGCCGGGATCATGATGTCGTTCCTGTACGGGGACCGCACCATTTGGCTTGACGACCTCAGCCGCCCCGTGGTCCCCGGTGCCGGGTACGCCATGTGCGAGGACCACGCCGGCCGGCTCACGCCGCCGGTCGGATGGACCCTGGTCGATCGGCGACGCCCGGTCCGTCCGCTCTTCGCTTCGCTCGAAGTCGCCTGATCGAGTCGGATGCCGATCGATCGGGACGTCATCGACGCGGTACTCGACATGGACGAGCACGATCTGCGTCGGCTGGTGATCCTGGCCCGTGCCCGCCTCGAGAGCCGGGGGGTGACGTTCGACGCCCCCTCCCCGACCGTCAGCCTGCGCCGGCAATGGGTTCGGTGCGGCAAGGAGAATTGCACCCGCTGCCCCCACGGGCCCTACTGGTACGCGTACTGGCGGGAGGGGGGCAGGCGGCGGTCCCGATACGTCGGGAAGCTGGACGAGGAAGCGGTCAACCGACCGGGAGTGCCTGCCGAAACTCGCCTCAAAGGTGGACGAGGAGGAAACCATGACGCGTCGCTCGCGTGAGGCGGCGACCGTCGAGTGCTCCCAGTGCGGGGCGCACGACGCGATCCAGATCGAGATCACACTGCCCGACGACAGCGACGTGACCTTCAACTCGTGCCATCGCTGCGAGCACCGGTGGTGGGAGTCCGACAGCGAGGTCATCGACCTCACCACGGTCCTCGAGAAGGCTCGTCGGCGCTAGGAGCTTCCAGCTGCCAGCTTCCAGCTGCCAGCAAGAAGGCTTCGATGCACGGTTTCGGCGCCTGGCTTTCTTCGTTGGCGTTGCCTGCCTCTCGTGAAGAGCTGGATTGAATCGGTGGCTCTTGCTGGTGGCTGGCCGCTGGTTGCTGCTCACCGCCTCGCCGGCTGGGGTGCGCGCCGAAATCTCCTGACCACCGTTACCCTCTCCCCCCGTGATCGCCGAACACCCAGTGCTCCCGAGCGTCTCGGCGCGGCCCCTTCCGCCCGAGTGGTGGAAGTGGGTGACGCCGGTGGTGCTGACCCTGGCGGCGGCGGTCGTGTTCGCCTACATGCGGCCGGATCAGATCCTGACGGCCAACACCCCCACCGGCGGTGACATGGGGGCACATGTCCTGCTCCCCGCCTTCCTTCGCGATCACCTACTTCCATCGGGCCGGCTCATGGGCTGGAGCAACGATTGGTACGCCGGATTCCCGGTCTTCTACTTCTATTTCCCGCTTCCGGCGCTGACGATCGTGCTGCTCGACGTGGTGCTTCCGTATGGTGTGGCGTTCAAGCTCGTCACCGTTGCCGGCCTGGTCGCTCTTCCTTTCGCGGCTTACTACTTCACCCGCTCGATGGGCCTCGCCAAGCCGGTGTCGCTCGTCGCCGCGGTTGCCGGCGGCACATTCGTGTTCATGGAGAGCTTCTCGATCTATGGAGGAAACACGCTGTCGACCCTCGCCGGGGAGTACTCGTTCTCCTGGTCGTTCGCCCTGTCTCTTGTGTATCTCGGAATCCTCATCCGCAGCGTGCGGTCGGGGAAGGGGTTCACCACCGGTGCGGGCGTGGTGCTCGCCCTCACCGCGCTCTGCCACGTCATCACGACGATGATCGTGGTCCTCGCGTCACTCCCTCTGATCTTCCGGCGCAAGGGCCCCTCGACCCTCGTCGGGTCTTGGATGCTCGGGCTGGCCCTGGCGGGCTTCTGGGCCATTCCGCTGGTCGTCCGGATGAACCTGACAACCGACATGGGGTGGTTCCCGGTCACCGGGCTCACCCCTGTGTTCCCGAGGGAGCTGTGGCCCATGGCGGTCCTCGCCGTCGGCGGGCTGGTGTGGGCGCTGATGCGCAGGTATCTCATCGGGCCGGCGCTCGCCCTCATGGTGATCCCGGTCGCTGGCTACTACCTGATCCAGTTCGTCGACTACCGCAAGCTGTACAACGCTCGGCTGCTCCCGTATTGGTACTTCTCGGTGTATCTGTTCGCCGGGATCGGTGTGGGTGCGGCGGTCGTGGCGGTGGCGCGCCGGCTGCGCGGTGGCCACGGAACCCGGTGGCTGGTCGCTGGGGGAGCGGCGATTGCCTTTCTCCTATTCGCCATGTTCGGCGTGCAGAAGACCCCAGGGTGGGCGAAATGGAACTACTCGGGGTACGAGGGCAAGCAGGCGTACGCCTACGAGACCGACGGGACGCCGATCCTCCAGGAGGACTACTGGCAGGAGTACCAGGCACTCATGCAGACCCTCGACACCCTTCCCCCGGGGCGGGTGATGTGGGAGGCGAACAGCGACCTCAACCGGTACGGGACCCCGATGGCATTGATGCTGAGCGGCTACTGGTCGGAGGGCCATCCTTCGATGGAGGGGCT
>JAZDHM010000075.1:0-2231 GCA_043805935.1 Actinomycetota bacterium | reverse complement strand
CAGATAAAACAGGGGGGCGCGCCAGGACTCCCCGTCCGCCCGCATCGTGCGCGGCCGGCGTGGTCGAGCCGTCCCCCGGGTGGGACCCGATGACCGAGAGCCTGCCCGGTCCGGCGGTTCGGATCAAGCCGGTTCGGTACGGTCTTGACGGACCCGGTCAGAGATCCGCAAGACGTCCCCCAGGAGGTAGGTCAGCATCACGGCCACCCACAACCCCGAGAGGATGACCCTCACATCCGCCATGATCTCAGCTGCCTCGGTCCTGAGTCTGGTCCTGCTTCATGGTGACCACGACCTTCCCTCGTGCGTGGCCCGCCTCGATGTAGTGGAGGGCTGCCGCAACCTCGGACAGTGGATACGTCCCGTCGATGACCGGCCGGAGCGCCCCCTTCTCGACCATCGCCGTGAGGACCTCGAGATCCTCGCGCTTCGGGTTGGAGAGGGGTCGGCGCAGGCTGTGCTTCACGAAGGGTGACATCACGACCGGTCGGATCAGCCGGACCAGCAGCCCCAGGCCGCTCGCGCCCGTGCCGCTCATGAGGACAAGGGTGCCGTCGGGCGCCAGGGCTCGTCGAGTGTCCGCGAGGGAGTGGTTCTCCATGTTGTCGAGGATCACGTCGTAGCGTGCGGTGCCCCTGGTGAAGTCCTCCCGGGTGTAGTCGATGACGTGGTGCGCACCAAGCGAACGGACCAGCTCCACGTTGGTCGGGCCGCACACGCCGGTGACCTCGGCGCCGAAGGCGCGGGCGATCTGCACCGCGTACGTGCCCACGCCGCCCGACGCGCCGTTGATGAGGAGCTTCTGACCGGCCCGCAGCCGGCCCGCCTCGCGGAGGCCGTGGAGCGCCGCGGACGCCGACGTCGGGATGGCCGCGGCCTGCTCGAAGCTCAAGCCGGACGGCTTGCCGATGAGCTTGTCCTCGTCGGCTCGCGCGTACTCGGCGCAGGCGCCCGATGACGGCCAGCTGCAGAGGCCGAAGACCTCGTCGCCGGGGGCGAACCGTGTCACAGCTCTGCCGGTCGCCTCCACCGTCCCGGCGATGTCGGACCCCGGCACGCCGAACTTCGGCCCGCGCAGGCCGCTCGTGAACCGAACCGGGAATGGCGAGCCCCGGACGCCGAACACATCACCGATGTGGAGCCCCGCGGCGTGCACGCGCACGAGCACGTCCCGGTCGCCGATCCCGGGCCTGTCGATCTCCCGGCTGACGAGCACCTCCGGCCCGCCGTGCTGTTCCTGGACGATTGCCCGCACCGATCTCTCCTCGTGTTCGTCGCGCATCGCGAGACTTATGACATAAGCATATGCCATAAGCTACAATGGCGTCAAGATCGACCGAGGAGGACGTCGATGACACGCCGCACGACGCCGAAGCGCGCGCCACTCAGCCGGGACCGCGTGCTGCGCGCCGCGCTGGAGCTGGCCGACGAGGGCGGCACCGGGGCGCTGACGATGCAGCAGATCGGTCGCCGGCTGGGCGTGGAGGCGATGTCGCTCTACCGACACGTTCGCAACAAGGACGACATCCTCGACGGGATCGTCGACCTCGTCTTCGCCGAGGTCGAGCTGCCGGCCGATCGCTCGAGCTGGCGCACGGTGCTCCGGGCCCGATCGATCTCGACCCGCGCCGCCCTGCGCCGGCACCCCTGGGCGATCACCCTCATGGAGGCGCGCATGACGCCCGGCCCGGCGAATCTCCGCAGCCACGACGACACCCTCGCCGTCCTGCTCGACTCGGGGTTCTCCGCGACCGCGGCAACGCACGCGTGCAACCTCGTCGACAGCTACGTGTTGGGGTTCGCCCTCCAGGAGGTGCACCTGCCGTTCGCCGACGCGGAAGAGCTGGCGATCGTGGGCAGGGAGGTGCTCGCCCGCGTGCCGGCGGATGCGTACCCGGTCCTCGTGCGTGTCTCCAGCGAGCTGCTCGCGTCCGGGTTCGACTACGGAGACGAGTTCGAGTTCGGTCTCGACCTCATCCTGGACGGCATCGAGCGGGTCGTGCAGGGTGCCTGATCGCCGGACGGGATCTGGAGAGGTGCCCACTCAGGGAAGGGTCGTTGTCGCCGTGGAGAGAGGTGAGTGAGTGATGGTGGATGTGAGGGTCACCCTTTCAGGACTGTGGGTGGCGGTGATGCTGACCTTTCTCTTGGGGGACGTGCTCCGCATCTTCGCGGGTGACTTCACCCAGGGAAGGATCGCGGGTCAGCAGGCGACCCAGGGGATGTGGCTG
>JAZDHM010000074.1:0-5422 GCA_043805935.1 Actinomycetota bacterium | reverse complement strand
CCGCCGGCGGGGCGACGCCGAACAGACGCGTAGGGACTTCGAGCCGGCCAGCCCGGTACGGGCGGGGTACGAGCACTGGGCCGATGCCGTTGCCGGCCGGGCCACCTATCGGTTCACCAACGAGCAGCGCCTCGGCAACGTAGCCATCCTGGAAGCGGTGGTTCGCTCGGCGGAGAGCGGTAAACCGGAGCCGGTGGTCCAGTACACCTGAGGCGCCGAGGTCATCCACCCGCGTGTGAGGCGATGAACCGGCCGTACGGGAACGGGCAGATCCCGTTGGGCGGCGGCAGGCCCAGCCGAGCGCCATCAGGAGCATCGAGCCGCCGGACCGCACATAGGCGCGCCGCCCGCTCTAGGTTCGTGCCGCCGGTACCCAAGGACGCCATCGAGGGAGTCGACGATGAAGGCCGTCGTCCAATATACCTACGGCCCACCCGAGGTCCTCGAGGTTCGGGAGATCGAGCCGCCGGCCATCGGTGACGACGGCGTGCTCATCCGGGTGCATGCGGCTTCGGTGAACGCCTACGACTGGCACATGATGACCGGCAAGCCGTACCTGGCACGCCTCCAGGGCGGTCTGCGCCGGCCGAAGAGGCAGGTGCCCGGGGTCGACGTGGCCGGGACGGTCGAAGCCGTCGGCCGGAACGTGACGGAGTTTCGGCCTGGCGACGAGGTGTGGGGGACCTGCGGCGGGGCGTATGCCGAGTATGCCCGCGCCACCGAAGAGCGACTCGTCCTCAAGCCGGCCAACGCGACCTTCGAGCAGGCGGCAGCCATGCCCATCGCCGCGATCACCGCTCTGCAGGGCCTCCGCGACCATGGGCACGTTCAGGCGGGCCAAGAGGTGCTGATCAATGGGGCATCCGGCGGCGTGGGCACGTTCGCCGTGCAGATCTCAAAGTCGCTCGGGGCACACGTCACCGGTGTCTGCAGCACGCGCAACGTCGAGTCCGCCCGATCGATCGGGGCTGAGCACGTCATCGACTACACCCGCGAGGACTTCACCCGGGCCGGGCAGCGGTACGACCTGATCCTCGACATCGCCGGGAACCATTCGATGCGAGCGATCAGACGCGTCCTGGTCCCGGCTGGAATCTACGTCGGGGTGGGCAGCGCCAAGATCGGGGATTGGGTCGGGCCTCTGATTGACCTCTTGAAGGTGAAACTGGCGTCGATCGGCCGGAGCCAGCAGATGGGGGGCTTCCTGGCGGCAATCACCAAGGAGGATCTGACGGTGCTGCAGGGACTTCTCCAGGCAGGAGACGTCAGCCCGGTGATCGACCGGAGATACGAGTTGGGCGACACCGCCGAGGCTCTCCGGCGTCAGGGCGAGGGACACGCGCAGGGCAAGCAGGTCATCGTCGTCCGAGGCTGATTGGCAGGCGGGAGTGGGCCTAACTGGACAGAACGCGAACCAGGTCGCTGAGTTCCCGCGTCTGTACATGTGAGCATATGTTCATGTATTCTGTTGGGGTATGAGCCGACCTGCCACGAGCCGACAACCGTCCCACCCGGGCCTAATGCGCGCCGACGCTGCGATTCTCGCGGCCCGTTTCAAGTTGCTGTCGGATCCGGGACGGCTCCAAATCGTGTACGCATTGCTCGAGTCTGGGGAGCTGCGCGTCGGCGAGATTGCCGAAGCGCTCGGCGCAAGCGAATCCGCCACGAGCCACCAGCTGAGCCAGCTCCGGCTCGCCGGACTAGTGCACGCCAACCGAGTCGGCCGCGAGGTCCGCTACCGGATCGCGGATGTCCACGTGCGTCTGCTCCTTGATGTCGCCGTTGAGCATTACCTCCACGATCACGGAGACCACCGGTGAGCCGTGAGCACGATCACACCATCCGGGCCAGTCGTCGCCATTTGAAACCGCTGGTCGTTGTGTTCGTCATGGTCGTCCTATTCATGGTGGTCGAGGTATTGGCTGGGTGGTGGACGGGCTCGCTGGCCCTGATCTCCGATGCCGGGCACATGGCAACCGACGCGCTCGGGCTCGGTATGAGTCTGGCGGCGATCGTCGCGGCCAACAAGGTTCGTGACAACGGCCGCCGTACCTACGGCCTCTATCGCACCGAAATACTCGCCGCGCTCGCCAATGCGGTGCTCCTCTTCGCAGTAGCCGGATACGTCCTGTTCGAGGCGCTCAAGAGGATCGACCATCCTCCTGAGATCATCTCCGGCGCCATGCTCGCGGTCGCGCTCGCCGGCCTGGTCATCAACCTCATCGGCTGGTGGCTGTTACGCCGAGGCGCAGACCAGTCACTCAACCTCGAGGGCGCATCCCTTGAGGTCATGGCCGATCTCATCGGCTCCATTGGTGTGATCGTCGCCGCCACGATCATCTCGATTACGGGATGGACGATCGTCGATCCCATTGCCGGGGCCGCCATCGGCCTATTCATCCTTCCGAGAGCCTGGCGTCTGGCGCGCAAGGCACTGCGCGTACTACTCCAAGCTGCCCCCGAAGACTTCGATCGCGAGAAGGTGACCAGCCAGCTGTTGGCGATCCCCGGTGTCGCCGACGTTCACGATCTCCATGTGTGGACGCTCACCTCGGACATGGATGTCGGCACCGTGCACCTCATGATTGGAAGCTCCATTGACCCCCATCCGGTGCTCGACCAAGCTCGGGCGATCCTGAGCGAGCACGGCATCGCTCACGCCACCCTCCAGGTCGAACCGGACACGCACCAGGGATGCGCCGAAATCAGTTGGTGACCAGGTCAGGCCCGGCGGTTCAAACATGTCGTGGCGGGTACCTAAGCGGACGCGACCGCCAGAACGCCCGATCACATATGAGAAACCAAGTGGTTCGCGGTTCGAGCGAATGATTTGTGGGCCCGGGTGGACTCGAACCACCGGCCTCATCCTTATCAGGGATGCGCTCTAACCGGGCTGAGCTACGGGCCCCAAGGGGAGATTCACTGTATCAAACGAGGGAACGGCCCCGACCCGGGCACGGTTTCGTAACATGATCGCGCAGAGGGCGCACCCTCTTCGGGGATGTAGCTCAGCCCGGCAGAGCACCTGGTTTGCATCCAGGGGGTCAGGGGTTCGAATCCCCTCATCTCCACGAACGTCGGCGTCGACCGCCGACGTTCGTGGTTCTCTCCCTCCTCAGGGGGGAGGTGCGAGGCGGTGTGCCGCCGGAGACGGAGAGGGGTGAAGGTCATGGAGGGCCGGGTCGCCGAGGTCGCCCGGGCGTTCCTCAAATTGGGTACGACCGCCTTCGGCGGGCCGGCGGTGCACGTCTCGATGATGCACGACGAGTTCGTCACCCGGCGGCGATGGCTGGATGATCAGACGTTCCTCGATCTCGTCGGAGCCACCAACCTCATCCCGGGCCCGAACTCGACGGAGATGGCCATCCACCTCGGCTTCACCCGGGCACGGTGGCGGGGCCTTGTCACCGCCGGGGCGTGCTTCATCCTGCCCGCCACCGTCATCGTGCTCGTTCTGGCGGTGATCTACGTCCACTACGGATCCACACCCCAGGGTCGAGCGGTGCTGTACGGCATCGCTCCGGTCGTGATCGCCGTCATCTTCCAGGCATTGATACGGCTGGGTCGCGCCGCGATCAAAGACGCCTGGCTCGGTGCCATCGGGGTCGCCGCTCTGGCCCTGTATCTGCTCGGCGTGAGCGAGTTGGTGGTGCTCTTCGGCGGGGCACTGGTGGCGATGGTGATTGGCAACGCCGGCAGGCTCGGGTCCTCGCACCATGCATGGGTTCCCTGGGTGGTCCCCGGAGTCTCGCTGTTCGGTCAGGTCGAGCCGCAGCGGGCGGTCGACCTCGGGCGGCTCTTCTTGGTGTTCCTCAAGGTGGGGGCATTGCTCTACGGCAGCGGATACGTCCTACTCGCCTTCCTGCGGTCGGATCTGGTGCACGGGCTCGGCTGGCTCACCGAGGGCCAGCTGATCGACGCGGTCGCCGTGGGTCAGATGACCCCCGGGCCGCTGCTCACCGCGGCGACATTCATCGGTTACCTCCTCAGCGGGTTCGCCGGTGCGGTCATCGCCACCATCGGGATCGTCCTGCCCTCGTTCGTGTTCGTTGCCGCGTTGCAACCCGTGATGCCCAGGATCCGCCGATCGGTGTGGGCGGGTGCCGCGCTCGACGGGGTCAACGTGGCCGCCCTCGGGTTGATGGCTGGCGTCACCTATCAACTGGGGCGGCGGGCGGTCGTCGACATCCCCACCGGCGTGCTCGCCGTCGCCGCCGCGGTCGCCGTGTTCAGATTCCGGATCAACTCGGCGTGGCTCGTGCTGGCCGGGGCGGCGGTCGGCGGGCTGATCGTGTGGCTCCGGTGAGGTGAGGACGAACGGCGCCGACCCGGCCTCCGGCGCAACCGGTGCGAGTACCGTTTCATTCGCCGTCGGAGAGGAGCCCCCCAATGCGCAGTGCGGTGATCGTCGATGCGGTTCGCACGCCCAGCGGCAAGCGCAACGGCGCCCTCAAAGACGTGCACCCGGCCGACCTGGCCGCCGTCCCGCTGCGCGCCCTGGTGGACCGCACCGGCATCGACCCGTCGCTCATCGAGGACGTGCTCCTGGGGTGTGTGATGCAGACCGGGGAACAGGGCCTCAACATCGCCCGCAACGCCCTGCTCGCCGCCGGGTTCCCCGAGGAGACGGTCGGTGCCACCATCGACCGGCAGTGTGGGTCGGGCCAGCAGGCCGCCCACTTCGCCGCCCAGGGGGTGATGGCCGGCGCCTACGACGTGGTCATCGCCGGCGGCGTGGAGTCGATGACGCGGGTGCCGATGGGGGTCACCGCCCAGCAGGGCCCCGGGTTCCCTTTCGGGTCGAAGATGCTGGAGCGGTACGCCAACGGCCTCGTTCCACAGGGGATCTCCGCAGAGATGATCGCCGACAAGTGGGGCATCTCCCGCGAGCGGCTCGACTCGATCGCCCTCGATTCGCATCGACGCGCCGCCCGTGCCACCGACGAGGGGAGGTTCGACACCCAGATCGTCCCGGTGGAGACCCCCGACGGCCTGTTCGAGCACGACGAGGGCATTCGGCGTGACACCTCGGCCGCCACCCTGGCCGGCCTCAAGCCGGCGTTCAAGCCCGACGGCAAGGTGACCGCCGGCAACTCGTCGCAGATCTCCGACGGGGCCGCGGCGATGCTGATCATGGGAGAGGACGTCGCGGCGCGCCTGGGGATGAAGCCGCTTGCTCGATTCCACGCCTTCGCCCTCGCCGGAGCCGACCCGGTGACGATGCTCACCGGCCCGATCCCGGCCACCGAGAAGGTCCTCGCCCGGGCGGGGCTGACCGTGTCCGACATCGACCTGTTCGAGGTCAATGAGGCGTTCGCCTCGGTGATCGCCGCTTGGCTCGAAGAGACCGATGCCGATTGGGCCAAGACCAACGTCAACGGCGGTGCCATCGCCCTCGGCCATCCGCTGGGTTGCTCGGGTG
>JAZDHM010000073.1:0-2552 GCA_043805935.1 Actinomycetota bacterium | reverse complement strand
TCGACTCGGTCAGCTCTCCTCGCTGGGCGAGCACCAACAGGTAGACCAGCGGAGGCACGAACAGCAGCGCTCCGATCCCCAGGCTGATCAGCATCGCTCGGAGGGTGGCGATGCTGCCCGAGCCGTCGGCGATCTCGAGGGCGCCCACCAGCAGCCACGGGTACTGCCCGACGGCCCACCCCCACACCACCGCCACCACCGCCACCACCGCGGCCACCCGAGCCGTGCGGTACCGGCGGGTGGCCAAGAGCCCCAACGAGCCGGTCCCCGCACCTGCGGAGACGACGACGAGCGCGATTCCCCGTCCGGTGAGCCCGTGGTACAGCACCGGCGCGTCCGATCTGAGCACCCCGATCCCCGCCATGGCGACCGCGCCCGCAGCGACGCCGACGATGAGCGCCCGGATCCTGAACCAGGCGGCCACGTCGGGCAGGCCGGATCGCGCCGCGTCGGCTGCCAGGAACGCTGCCGCGAGATAGGCGGACGTGAGGACCGCCAGGGAACCCCCGAGGATCGACGTCGGGTTCCACCATGAGCCCACCAGATCGCCGGCACCCGTCGCTGGGATCCGCCCCGACGCCACCGCCCCGGCGATCGTGCCGAGGAAGAATGGGGTCAGCAACGACGCGACGGCGAAGCTTGCCCCGAAGAGGCGCTGCTGCCCGATCGTGCCGACGTGCTTGCGGAAGGCGAACCCCGACCCCCGCAGGATGATGCCGAGAGCCGCCGCGGTCAGCGGGATCAGCATCGTCGAAGCCAGTGGAGCGAAGACGCGCGGGAACCCGGTCCAGAGGAACACCAGGACGAAGATCAGCCAGACGTGGTTCGCCTCCCACACCGGGCCGATCGATCGCTCGATCAACGCACGGCGCGGCAATCCCGGCTCCGCCCGCCCCGCCAGCAGGTCCCACACCCCCGCCCCGAAGTCCGCTCCCCCGAATACCGCGTAGAGGGTCACTCCCAGCCACATGGCGACGAGCACGGCTTCAGCCATCGGCGGCTCCCCCGTCCAGGGCTCGCATCGACCGTCCCAGCTTCGTCAGCACGAACACCGTCGCCAGCGTGAGGACGGCGTACACCGTCGTGATCACCCAGAACCCGAGGCGCAGCCCCGGCGCCGGGGTCACCGCCTCGTCAACCCGCATCAGCCCGTACACGATCCAAGGTTGCCGGCCCACCTCGGTGACCACCCACCCTGCCTCGAGAGCGACCGCCGCCAGGGGGCCGGCCGCCAGGGCGAGACGCCAGAACCAGCGCGACCCGGGGGGTGATCGCCTGCGCCACCAGACGACCGCGAACCAGGTTCCGGTGAACAAGAGCAGGAACCCGATGCCGACCATCGCCTGGAATGCCTCCCGGACGATCGGCACCGGCGGCCGTTCGTCGACGGGAACGGTATCCAGGCCGGCGATCACGGCGTCGGGATCACCGGTCGCCAGCCACGACAGGCCTCCGGGGATCTCCACCGCCCAATGGATCTGCTCACCGGACACCCATCCACCGACGTGGAGAGGAACACTCGCCTCGGTCTCGTAGACGGCTTCGAGAGAGGCGAACTTGATGGGTTGGGTCTCGCTCACGAACCGGGCCGCCCAGTCGCCGACGACGATCTGCGCGGGAGTGGCGGCCAGAGCGACGACGAAGGGGATGGTGAAGCCGAGGCGGTCGCGGCGGGACCGGCGGCCCCGCAGCCACCCCCAGGCGTACACCGAGGCCACCGAGAACCCGCCGACCATCAGGGCAGCGAGGATCATGTGGACGGTCTGCACGGGTGTGGCCGGATTGAGCATCGCCGCCCATGGGTCGACCCCGGTCACCCGGCCGGTAGCCGCATAGGTGGCGACGTCGAATCCGCTCGGGTGATTCATCCAGGCGTTGGTCGTGACGACGAACCACGCCGAGGCGACGCCCGCCACCGGAATCGGCAGCCCGACCGCGAGGTGGGCGCGCGGAGAGAAGCGATCCCATCCGTACAGGTAGATGCCGAGGAAGATCGCCTCGAGGAAGAAGGCGACACCCTCGATGGCGAACGGCAATCCCCAGACGTCCCCGAAGGTGCCGACCATCCCCGGCCACAGCATGCCGAGCTCGAACGAGAGGATGGTGCCCGATACCGCGCCGACGGCGAACAGGACGCCGAAGGACTTCGACCAGCGGCGCGCCAGCGCGGCTGCGTCGGCGTCGCCACGGGTACCCCGCCGCTCGGCGAGGAGGATGAAGATCGGGAAGGCCACGCCGAAGCTGGCAACCACGATGTGCCAGCCCAGCGAAAGCGCCATCTGCTGCCTGGCCGCGAGGAGATCGCCCCCGCTCGCCGCCTCCGCCAGCAAGCCAGCAACGACCATCGACGGCGACGGTACCGATGATGCCGGTCGCGGCACAATCGACGGGGCAGACGCCGTGGCACGGCTCGGCGGCGGGGCGACCCGGGCCCGAACCTATCGTGCGCCCAGAACCGGAGGTATGGCGTGAACCAAGGGCTGCAGCGACTCTCCGACCGTTACTGGGACCGGCTCATGGCGGCGGCGCCGATGTGGGCTTCGATCATCGGC
>JAZDHM010000072.1:0-2912 GCA_043805935.1 Actinomycetota bacterium | reverse complement strand
GAGATCGAAGCGATCCTCGACCGGATCATCCCCTCGTTCATCGACCCGGCTCGCCTGATCACGATGGGGGCGTCGGAGGTGACCAAGACATTCGACTGGGAGGCGATCTCCAAGCGCCTGGCCCCGCTTCGCGGGGTATCGCTGCGTCCCCGCCACCCGGTCGCCGGGGTCCGCGGCGGGAGTGCTTCACGACCCCTCTGAGAGGGTGCGCGAATAGGCTCGCCCCGGGAATTCGCGACTCCTCTAACGTTGTGGCCATGATCTCGGTAGACGACTTTCGTGCCGAGGCCAGGGCCTGGCTCCAGACGAACGTCCCGCTCAGATCCGGAGATGACAACCCGGCCGCCCTCTTCACCGAACACCCCGACGAGACCGCCTACATCGCCGAAGCTCGC
The DNA here is from genome assembly GCA_043805935.1 of Actinomycetota bacterium. Lineage (GTDB taxonomy): Bacteria > Actinomycetota > Acidimicrobiia > Spongiisociales > UBA11373 > RBG-16-68-21. The sequence continues at coordinate 2,517 of JAZDHM010000072.1, read as the reverse complement.
CGCTGGCAGGCCCGCCTCGCCGACGCCGGGTGGGCCGGCCTCACCTGGCCGGAGGAATACGGGGGACGGGGACTCACCCCCATTCATCAGATCGCCTGGTCGCAGGAGGCGGCGCGGTTCGACCTCCCGGTCGAAGTGTTCGGCATCGGTATCGGAATGGCGGGACCGACCATCCTCTCCTGGGGCACCGAGGAGCAGAAGGAGCGCTGGCTTCGCCCGATGCTGCGCGGCGAGGAGATCTGGTGCCAGCTGTTCAGCGAACCCAATGCCGGGAGTGACCTCGCCTCTGTGCAATGCCGCGCCATGGCCGACGGCGACGAGTGGGTGGTCAACGGGCAGAAGGTGTGGACGAGCGGCGCGCAGTGGTCGCGCTGGGGCATGCTCCTCGCCAGGACCGACCCCTCGGTGCCCAAGCATCAAGGGCTCACGTACTTCGGTATCGACATGGAACAGCCCGGTGTCGAGGTGCACCCGCTCCGCCAGATGACGGGCGGCGTCAACTTCAACGAGGTCTATTTCACCGACGCCAGGGTCCCAGCCGCCGGAGTGGTCGGATCCCCGGGCATGGGCTGGTCGGTGGGGCTGACGACGCTGATGAATGAACGCACCTCGATCGGAGCCTTCGGAGGGCTGTCCGGGCTCTCGGGGAACGACGCGCTGATCCGGCTCATGGGAGAGGTGACCACCCGGTCGGGGACGCGGCCGACCCGCGATCCCGCGACGAGGGACCGGCTGGCGGAGATCGCAGTGCGTACCAAGGTGCTCGAGTACCACGCCGGCCGGATCATCGCCAAGGTCTCCAAGGGCGAGATCCCGACCGCCGAGGGGTCCGTAGCCAAGCTGGCGCTCAGCGACCTGCTCGATCGCGTGGCCAATTTCGGCGTCGACAGCCAGGGTGCCTACGGCATGCTGGCCGGAGACGACGCCCTCGCCGCCGGTCAGTGGACGCTGGCGTTCCTGGGCTATCCGGGGATCAAGCTCGCCGGGGGCAGCGACGAGATCATGCGCAACATCATCGGCGAGCGGGTCCTCGACCTCCCCCGAGAGCCCCGCTCCGACCACGACATCCCCTTCGCCCAGGTGGCCAAGAACGTCTAGGTGACCGCGGTCTCTGCCGCGAGGCGAGGTTCCGTCGTGTGCCGTCGGTCGACCCGGAGATTTCCGATGGGACCGGGCCTGGGGTAATCTCCCGCCGCCGGTGCCCTACGGGGCACCCCACCTGCAGGTCCTCGTGCCCCCCTCGAGGGCCTGCCACCCACCGGGATCGGCCCGTGGCGCAAGCCGCGGGCCGATCCTCTTCTTCTCGCTTCCCTCGCACAACCACGCGGGCGCTGTGCTTCCAACACCCGTTGAGGGCGCGTCCTCCTACCGCGTTCTAGAGATGTTTCCGGCTGCAACTGGAGACTGGCAACTGGTAACGGGTAACGGCTCTCGTGCTTGAATCGAACGCACCATGAAGTTCCGGCTTCGCCGCCCGCGTGACTTGGCTCTCGCCATCCGCGAGCTGGCCCGGCGCCGTCCGCGCGAGGCCGAGGAGTACCTCGACGCCCACGAACAGGAATGGGCGTCCCTCGCCAGCGCCGATCCCCACGACGCCGCCGACATTCTCGAAGCGCTCGATGAAGAGGTGGCCGCCGATCTCATCTCCGGCCTGGAACCGGCGGAGGCGGCCGAGGTGCTCGAGGAGATGCGAGACGAGGCGGCGGCCGACGTCCTCGAGGAGCTGACAGCCTCCGACGCGGCCGACGTCGTCGCCGAGCTGGCGCCCGAAGAAGCAGCCGACATCGTCCCCCACCTCGACACCGACGCCCGATCGGCGATCTTCGAGGAGCTGGAGGATTATCAGATCGACGAGATCCTCGACCTCATGCAGTACCCGCCGGACTCCGCCGGCGGCCTGATGACCCCCGACCCGGCCACGCTGCCGGCCGGGATCACCGCCGGAGCGGCGATAGAGGCCCTCCGCCGGCTGCACGAAGGGCTCGAGAACATGTCCTACGTGTACGTGGTCGACCAAGATCGGCGCCTCACGGGGGTCGTGTCCTTCCGGGAGCTGGTGTTCGCCAAGCCGACGACCGCCCTCGAGGAGGTGATGATCCACGGCCCGGTGGCCGTCCGGCCCGAGACCGACGGGGAGGACCTCGCCGAACTGATCCAGCGGTACAACCTCCTGGCGATGCCGGTGGTCGACAACCGCGGGGTGCTCCTCGGCATCGTCACCATCGACGACGTTCTCCAGGCCGTGCAACGCGAGGCCACCGAGGACATCGCCGCGATGGTCGGCGCCGGTATCGAAGAGACCATCTACACGCCGTTCCACCACTCGATCCGGCATCGGCTGCCCTGGCTGGTGATCAACCTGGGCACCGCCTTCTTGGTGACGATCACCATCAGCCGCTTCCAGCCGGTGATCGGCCGGCTCACCGTGCTCGCCGCCTACATGCCCGTCGTCGCCTCGATGGGAGGCAACGCCGGTGCGCAGAGCCAGGCGGTGCTCATCCGGGCGATGGCGGCCGA
>JAZDHM010000071.1:0-2077 GCA_043805935.1 Actinomycetota bacterium | reverse complement strand
GCGAACTCGCTGGCGTTGATGAGCCGGATGCCCTCGTCGAAGTCCTTGACACGCTTGATGTACAGGACCGGTCCGAACACTTCATCGCGCCCGCACGCCATCTCCTGGGTGACGTGGTCGAAGATCGTGGGACCGATGAAGAACCCGTTCTCGCACCCGGGGACGGTGACCTTGCGGCCATCGATGACGGGAATGGCGCCCTCATCGATCGACTTCTCGATCCAATCCACGACGAAGTCGCGATGCTCCGCGTTGACCAGTGGTCCGAGCTCGGTCGTCTTCTCCCACGCCGGCCCCATCTTCCGTTCCTGGGCGAGCTCGGCGATGGTCGCCACGAAATCGTCGGCGATCGCCTCCTCGACGACGACCACCGGCAGCGCCATGCAACGCTCCCCGGCGCATCCGAACGCAGAGTTGATGACGCGTTGTGCGGTTGCCCGCAGCGGGGCATCCCGCAGCACCAGGGCGTGGTTCTTGGCTTCGGTCAGCGCTTGCACCCTCTTGCCGGCCGCGGTGGCGGTCGCGTAGACGTGCTTCCCGACCGCTCTTGATCCCACGAACGACACGCCGCGCACGTCGGGATGTGACAACAGGCGCTCCGCCTCGTGACGCGAGCAGGTGACCAGATTGAACACCCCGGCCGGGAGGCCGGCGTCGTGCAGCAGCTCGGCGATGCGCATCGAGGTCTGCGGCACGAACGAAGCCGCCTTGAGCACGAAGGTGTTGCCGGTGGTGACGGCCAAGGGCATCATCCAGCCCATCGGGATCATGGCCGGGAAGTTCCACGGGGCGATGCCGACGAACACCCCGAGCGGCTCGCGGTAGGTCACCGTGTCGAAGCCCCGGGAGACGCTCATCAGCGAGTCGCCCTGCATCGTCATCGGGAGGGCACACGCCATCTCGACCACCTCGATGGCCTTGAGGACGTCGCCACGCGCCTCGCTGTAGGTCTTCCCCATCTCGGTGGACAGCAGCACCGAGAGGTCGTCGAGGTTGGCCTCGAGGCGCTCCTTGAGCCGGAACATCACCTGCACCCGCTCCGGGAGCGGCGTGTCCCGCCACGGCCCGAACGCCTTGTGGGCGGCGGCGACGGCAGCATCGACCTCATCCGCGGTGCATCGCGGCGCCTCGGCGATCACCTCACCCGTGCTGCTGTTGGTGATCGGGTACCACTCGCTGGTCTTGGAGTCGAGCCACTTCCCGCCTACGAAGTACTTCAGCCGTCGTGCCATGTCCTTCACCTCGGGGCTTCCCTGGATCTGCTTTCTCCCATCCTGGGGTGGCAGAAACCCGATGACAGAGGCCGAAATGCTCAAGGCGGGCACCAAATGGCGGTGCCGGGAGCGAAGGCGGTCACGATCACCCTTGGGCGAGGGCCTCCAGGGCGATGGGGATGGCGGGGTCGGTCTCGAAGGTGAAGTCCCACCAGTCGGTCGGGACGACGACGTCGGGGATGATCCCGTCGCGTTCCCAATCGGCTTCGGGATCCGCCCGGGGATAGAACCGCTCGCCGGCCAGCCATAGCTTCGAGCCATCCGGCAGGTCGTATCCGAGGAGGGTCTCGACGTTCCCCTGGGTGGTCTCCCCGATGAGGGTCGCTCTGCCGAGGGCCCCCAGCGTCCCCGCCAGGACCTCGGCATAGCTTTCGGTGTCGTCGCCCACCAGCACGACGAGCGGGACCGTCTGCGTGTTGTTGATGCCTTCGTCGGCGATGTCGAGCGGCCGGGTGCCCTCGCGGCTGACGAAGTCTCCGACCGTGCCCGAGGTGAACAGGCCGAGGAGGGGTTCCAGCACCTGGCTGGAGCCGCCGCCGTTGACCCTGAGGTCGAGGATCAGTCCGTCGAGCGGCCCCCACGCCTCCAATGCCGATCTCACTTGGTCGACCTCCGTGGTGTCGAACAGGGTCGGGATCTGGACGTATGCGATGGTGCGTCCGTCGTCGGTGGGAACGAGACGGGCATCGATGGGTATGCCGCCCTCCACGCGGAAGCGGACGGCGCTGACGATCCGTTCCTCTTGGCCGGGCGTGCCTACCGCCATCACGACGAGACTGCATTCGGGTCCGCGGATCCTGCGC